>DASQLJ010000742.1:0-5949 GCA_035630095.1 Longimicrobium sp. | reverse complement strand
CCCCAACCTGGCGGCGGTGTTCGACCGCGCCTTCGGGCTGGGCCCCGGCGGCCGGATGCTGCAGTTCGCCTCGTTCTCGTTCGACTCGGGGCTGGCCGAGTGCTTCGGCGCGCTGGCGACCGGGGCGGCGCTGGTGCTGGTGCCGCGCGACGAGACCTCGGGGGTGCCGCTGCTGGAGCTGATGCGCCGCGAGCGGGTGAGCGTGGCGATCCTCCCCCCGTCGGTGGTGGCCACCCTTCCCGACCGCCCGCTCCCCGATCTGCGCACCCTGGTGAGCGCCGGCGAGTCGCTGGCCCCCGCGCTGGTGGCGCGGTGGGCGCCGGGGCGGCGCTTCGTGAACGGCTACGGCCCCACCGAGGCCACCGTCTGCGCCACGCTGGGCGAGTGCGTGCCGGGCGAGGCGCGCCCGTCCATCGGCCGCCCGGTGGACAACGTGCGCGTGTACGTGGTGGACGGCGCGCTGCACCCGGTGCCGCCGGGGGTGCCGGGCGAGCTGTGCATCGCCGGGGCCGGGCTGGCGCGCGGCTACCACGGCCGGCCGGCGCTGACGGCCGAGCGCTTCGTCCCCGAGCCGTTCTCGGGCGAGCCGGGGGCGCGGATGTACCGCAGCGGCGACCGGGTGCGCTGGGGGAACGACGGCCGCCTGGCCTACCTCGACCGCATCGACCGCCAGGTGAAGGTGCGCGGAAACCGCGTGGAGCCGGGCGAGGTGGAGGCGCTGCTGCGCACCCACCCCGAGGTGGCCGACGCGGTGGTCGACGCGCGCCCGGGCGCGGACGGCGGGCTGCGCCTGCTGGGGTGGGTGGTGGCCGGGCGCGCGCACCCCGCCGCGGCGCCGCCGCCCGAAGCGTCGTGGCCGGACCCGTCGCCGCGTCCGGCGTCGTCGTCGGCCGGGTCGACGGCGGCCGCGTCCGCGTCAGCCGACGACGCGGCGGAGGACGACCCGCAGGCCGAGCAGGTGGCGCACTGGGCGCAGATGTTCGACGACCTGTACGGCACCCCGGCCGAGCCGCCGGGGGGCGACGAGGCGTTCGACATCTCCGGGTGGCACAGCTCGTACACGGGGCAGCCGATCCCCGCGGGCGAGATGCGCGAGTGGGCCGACCACACCGGGCGCCGGGTGGCCGCGCTGGGGCCGGAGCGGGTGCTGGAGCTGGGGGTGGGCTCGGGGCTGGTGCTGTTCCGCGCCGCGCCCGCCGCCTCGCTCTACGTGGGCACCGACGTGTCGGCGCAGGCGCTGCGCACGCTGGGCGCGCGGGTGGCGCGGCGCGGCGGGCTGCCGCCGGTGCGCCTGGCCCGCCGCGAGGCCGCCGACTTCGGCGGCACCGCGCCGCGCTCGTTCGACACGGTGGTGGTGAACTCGGTGGTGCAGTACTTCCCCGGTGCGGCCTACCTGGCGCGGGTGGTGGAGGGCGCGGTGGAGGCGCTGGCCGACGGCGGCGCGCTCTTCCTGGGCGACGTGCGCAGCCTGTGGACGCTCGAGGCGTTCCGGACCGCGGTGGAGCTGGGGTCGGCCGACGACCGGGCGCCCGCGCGCGAGGTGCGGCTGCACGCCCAGCGCGCGGTGGAGGAGGAAGAGGAGCTGGTGGTGGACCCCGACTTCTTCCTTGCGCTGGCGCGCCGCATCCCCCGGATCTCGCGGGTGGAGGTGCGGGTGAAGCGCGGCGACGCGCACAACGAGCTGACCCGGCACCGGCTGGACGTGGTGGTGCACGTGGGCGGGGCGCCCGCGCCGCCCCCCGCGCCGGCGCTGGCGTGGGAGGCGGCGGGCGCGAGCGTGGACGGCGTGCGCGCGGCGCTCGCCGCATCCCCCGGAACGCCCCTGGCCGTGCTGGGCGTGCCCGACGCGCGGGTGTGGCCCGAGCGGCGCATGGTGGCGCTGCTGGCCGCCGCCGCGCCCGGCGCCACCGCGGGCGACGTGCGCCGCGCGCTGGCGGCCGAGCCTTCGCCCGCGGTGGACCCCGAGGGGCTGGTGCGGCTGGGGGGCGCGCTGGGGATGGAGGTGGAGCTGCGCCCCTCGGGCCCGGGCGAGCCGGGGCGCATCGACGCGCTCTTCCGCCCCGCCGGGCACGCCGCCGGCTTCCCCCCGTGCCCGCCCGTGGACGCGCCCCCGGAGGCGCTGGCCAACGACCCGGTGCGCGCGGTGCGGGTGCGCAGCCTGGGGGCGCGGCTGCGCGCCTGGCTGCGCGAGCGGGTGCCGGCGCCGATGGTGCCGGCGGCCGTGGGCGTGGTGGGCCGCTTCCCCCTCACCCCCAACGGCAAGGTGGACCGGGGGGCGCTGGCCGACCCCGAGCCGGCGCGGCACTCCGGCGGCGGCCAGGCGCCGCGGAGCGCGACCGAGGTGGCGATGGCCGCGATCTGGGCGGCGGTGCTGCAGCAGGAGGAGGTGTTCGCCGACGACAACTTCTTCGAGCTGGGGGGGCACTCGCTCCTGGCCATGCAGCTGGTGTCGCGGGTGCGCGAGGCGTTCAGCATCGAGCTGCCGCTGCAGCGGATCTTCGAGGCGCCCACCGTGGCCACCCTGGCCGAGGTGGTGGACGCGGCGAACGAGGAGGCGCTGGGGCACCTGCTGGACGACCTGGAGGGCCTGAGCGACGACGAGGTGCGCGCGCTGCTGGAGGCCGAGGGCGCCTTCGGCGAGCGCGGCCTGGCCACGGCGGGGGACTGACCGGATGGCCGACATGCTCAAGCGGATGCAGGACCTTTCCCCCGAGCGCCGCAGGCTGCTGGAGATGCGGCTGCGCACGCAGCAGGCGCAGGCCGCCGGCCCCGGGCTGCGCCCGCGCGCCTGGGCCCACGGCACCGCGCCGCCCAGCTTCGCGCAGGCGCGGCTGTGGGTGCTGGAGCGGATGGACCCGGGGAGCGCCGCCTACACCATGCCGCACCCGCTGCGCATCCGCGGGGCGCTGGACGCGGATGCGCTGGGCCGCGCGCTGGACGCCGTGCGCGCCCGCCACGCCACGCTGCGCACGGTCTTCGAGGAGCGCGAGGGCGGCCCGGTGCAGGTGATCCACCCGCCCGAGGCGCGCCCGGTCCCCGTCTCCGATCTGTCCTTTTTGTCCACCGACGAGCGCGAGGCGGAGGTCCGCCGGCGCATCGACCGCGACGCGAACACCGGCTTCGACCTGGTGCGCGGGCCGCTGGTGCGCGCGGAGCTGCTGCGCCTTGCGGCGGACGAGCACGTGCTGCTGCTGTGCATGCACCACCTGGTCGGCGACGGGTGGAGCATGGGCGTGTTCGCGCGCGAGCTGGGCGCGCTGTACGCCGCCCTGCGCGACGGCCGTGAGCCGGACCTCGCCGCGCTGCCGGTGCAGTACGCCGACTTCGCCGCCTGGCAGCGCGAGGCGCTGGCGGGGGAGACGCTGGAGCGGCTCACCGCCTTCTGGCGCGCGGCGCTGGCCGGCGCGCCCCCGGCGCTGGAGCTCCCCGCCGACCGGGTGCGCCCCGCCGCCGAGAGCCACCGCGGCCACACGCTTAAGTCGCGGATCGCGCCGGCGCTGGCGGCGCGGCTGCGCGACTTCGCGCGGGCGGAGGGCGCCACGCTGTTCAACGTGCTCGCCGCCGCCTTCCGCGCGGCGCTGGCGCGGCACTCGGGTCAGGCGGAGGTGGTGCTGGGCACCCCGGTGGCGAACCGGCAGAAGGCCGAGCTGGAGGGGCTGATCGGCTTCTTCGTGAACACGCTCCCGCTGCGGGCGCGGGTGGACGCGGGCGAGGGCTTCCGCGCGCTGGTGCAGCGGGAGAAGGCGGTGGCGCTGGCGGCGTTCGACCACCAGGACCTCCCCTTCGACCGGGTGGTGGAGGAGCTGAAGCTGCCGCGCGACCCGGCGCGGAACCCCGTCTTCCAGGCGATGGTCACGCTGCAGAACGCGCGGATGGACGCGGTGGCGCTCGGCGGCGTGGAGATCGTCCCGCTGGCCCCCGAGTACCACACGACCAAGTTCGACCTGACGCTGGACAGCTACGAGGAGGACGACGGCGCCATCCGCGTCGAGGCCGAGTACGCGACCGACCTCTTCGACGCGCCCACCGTCGACCGCATCGTCCGCCACTTCCACGCGCTGGTGGAGGAGGGGACCGACGCGCCCGGGCGTCCGCTGTCCCTTTTGTCCGGCGCGGACGCGGATGAGCGCGCGTTCGTCCTCTCCGGCGTCAACCAAACGGCGGCGGCGTACGAACGCGACGCCTCGATCCACGCGCTGTTCGCGGCGCGGGTCGCCCGCAATCCGGACGCGATGGCGGTGGAGTTCGGCGCCGCCGCGCTGACCTACGCCGAGCTGGACGCGCGCGCGAACGACGTCGCCCGGCGCCTGCGCGCGGCGGGGATCGGCGCCGAGGGGCGCGTGGGCGTGTCGATGGAGCGCTCGGCCGAGCTGATCGTCGCCATGCTGGGCGTACTGAAGGCGGGCGCCGCGTACGTGCCGCTCGACCCTTCGTATCCCGCGGAGCGGCTGGCGTTCATGCTGGAGGATGCGGGCGTGGGCGCCCTGCTCGTCCGCGGCGAGGTGCCGGCGCCGCTGGCGGACTTCGCCGGCCCCGTCGTCTCCCTCTCCCTCGACGCGGGCGACGAAGCCGATGCGCCCGCGCCCGTCGAGGATCCTGTCTCGTCTCGAATCCCGAAAAACGACGATGACGACGCCGGTTTACTCGACGAATTCCGGGGCCCGGCATCGTCCGTCGACACGGTTGATGGAAAGGTCCCGGCGCCGACGGTGGACGTCTCCGCGGACGGGCTGGCGTACGTGGTCTACACCTCGGGGTCGACGGGGACGCCGAAGGCGATCGGGATCCCGCACCGCGCGGTGGCGCGCCTGGTCCGCAACACCCGCTACGTCTCCTTCCAGGGCGACGAGCGGATCGCGCAGGTGTCGAACGCCTCGTTCGACGCGATCACCTTCGAGGTGTGGGGCGCGCTGCTGAACGGCGGCACCGTGGTGGGGATCGAGCGCGAGACCATCCTCGACCCGCGCGCGCTGGCCGCCGCGCTGCGCCGGCTGCGGATCACCACGCTCTTCGTCACCACCGCGCTGTTCAACCAGGTGGCGCGGCGGCGGCCGGACGGCTTCGCCACGCTGCGCCACCTCCTCTTCGGCGGCGAGGCGGTGGACCCCGCGGCGGTGCGCGCGGTGCTGGACGCCGGCGCCCCCGGCCGGCTGCTGCACGTCTACGGGCCCACGGAGAGCACCACCTACGCCACCTGGCACCCCGTGGACGCGGTGCCGGCGGAGGCGGCCACCATCCCCATCGGCGTGCCGCTGGCCAACACCACCGGGTACGTGCTGGACGGGCCGCGCCCCTGCAACCTGGGCGAGCCCGGCGAGCTGTACCTGGGCGGCGACGGGCTGGCGCGAGGCTACCTGGGCCGGCCGGCGATGACGGCGGAGCGCTTCGTCCCCGACTTCCTCTCGGCCACGCCGGGGGCGCGGCTTTACCGCACGGGAGACCGGGTGCGCAGGCGGGAGGACGGGGCGGTCGAGTTCCTGGGCCGCATCGACCAGCAGGTGAAGGTGCGCGGCTTCCGCATCGAGCCGGCCGAGGTGGAGGCGGCGCTGCGCGAGCTGCCGGAGGTGCGCGAGGCGGCCGTGGTGGTCCGCGCGGACGGGGGCGAGAAGCGGCTGGTGGCCTACGTGGTCGCCGCGGACGGACGCGAGGTCTCGCCCGCCGCGCTGCGCGATGCGCTGGCGGGGCGGATGCCCGAGTACATGGTGCCCACCGCCTTCGTGGCGCTGGACGCCATCCCGCTGACGCCCAACGGCAAGACCGACCACCGCGCCCTCCCCGCGCCGGGCGCGGGCGCGCGCGAGGCGTTCGCGCCGCCCGCCACGCCCACCGAGACGGCGCTGGCCGCGCTCTGGGCGCAGCTGCTGGGGACCGGGCGGGTGAGCGTGGAGGACGACTTCTTCCTGCTGGGCGGGCACTCGCTGCTGGCCGCGCAGGTGGTGTCGCGCATCC
>DASQLJ010000741.1:0-7760 GCA_035630095.1 Longimicrobium sp. | reverse complement strand
GCAAACGCAGCCCCGCCATGGCCATCGGGCTGACGGATCACATCTGGGACTGGCCGGAGTTCTTGACCCGCAGACGATAATCACTGCTTTACAGGGTCACTACCGAACAATGGGAAGCCTCGCAAACCGCGCGAGGCTGTGGGCGGGGCTCCGGCGCGACGCAGCAGGCTATGTCGTGGCCGCGGTTGCCGTTGTACCTCCACCAGTCGGTTTTGGGGGAGGTCGGATTTTCGTGGACAGCCGTACCGTCCACGAAAATCCGGGTGGGGGCCTCGCCCGTGTCGCGCACAAGCCGCACGTCTCCCCATCCAGGGCATCTCCCCGCGAGGCGTGGGGAAGCACCCTCTGGCTCAACCCGGCGCCGCGGGTGTAACATCCGTGCGTTCCCGCGGGCCACGTGTTCCGCGGATGGTTCGTTCCCGATCGGCCTCGACCTTCGATCTCCCTGGATGCAAGCTCAGTCGGTGGGCCTGTTCGTCGCATTTTCGGCGGGGCTGCTCAGCTTCCTGTCGCCGTGCGTGCTGCCGCTGGTGCCGAGCTACGCCACGTTCATCACCGGGATGAGCCTGGAGGAGCTGGAGCGGCCCGAGGGCGCGCGCACGCGCCGCACGGTGCTGCTGCACGGCATCCTCTTCGTGCTGGGCTTCACCTGCGTGTTCCTGGCGCTGGGCGCGTCGGCCACGTTCATCGGGGGGCTGCTGCGGTACGCCAGCCGCGGCGTGCAGGCGGTGGGCGGCGCGCTGCTGATCCTGTTCGGCCTGTATCTCGTGGGCCTGCTGCGGCTTCCGGGCGCCGGGCGCGAGTGGCGGATGCACCTGGCCGAGAAGCCGGTGGGCTACCTGGGCACCTTCCTGGTGGGCGTCACCTTCGGCGCGGGGTGGACGCCGTGCATCGGGCCGGTGCTGGGCGGCATCCTCACGCTCGCCGGCACGCGCGCTACTGTCGGCGAGGGGGTGGGGCTGCTGGGCGCCTACTCGGCGGGGCTGGCGATCCCCTTCCTGCTCAGCACCGTGCTGATCGAGTGGTTCCTCACCGGCTTCAAGCGCTTCCGCCCCATGCTGCCGTGGATCAATCGCATCAGCGGCGGGCTGCTGATCGTCGTGGGCTTCCTCATGCTGATCGGCTGGTTCACCCAGCTCTCCGCGATGATGGCCGGCTGGACGCCCGAGTGGCTCAGCGATCGGCTCTAGCCGTCGATCGACACCGATCCAGCGAATCACGGGTGAGATGGAAGGGGGGTCCTCGCGGGTCCCCCTTCGTCGTATCTCCAGTCCTGTATCTGTCGTCGACGGGCGTCGTCCCGCTCCGGTTGCACGCGAGTTGCGCCGGGGCGATGTTGCAGCGGACCCCCTGAACCCACAGGCGAGATGAATCCCAAACTGACCGCCGCCGTGCTGGCGGCGCTGCTGGCGCCCGCGGGCGCATCGGCGCAGGCCGCCGGCTACTTCCAGCAGGGCGTGGACTACCGGATCGAGGCCGCCGTGGACGAGGCCAGCAACGAGCTGCACGGCCGGGCACGGCTGCGCTACACCAACCGCTCGCCGCGAGCGCTCGACACCGTGTACGTGCAGCAGCACCTGAACGCCTTCCGCCCCAACAGCGCGTGGGCGCGGCGCGAGCTGGAGTACGGCGAGCGCCGCTTCCAGTCGCTGGGGCCGAACGACCACGCCTTCGAGCGCTTCACCCGGGTCGCCGTGGGCGGCGCCATGGTGCGGCCGGTGTACCCGCTCTCGCCCGACTCCACCGTGGCGGCGATCCCGCTGCCGCGGCGGCTGGCGCCCGGCGCCTCGGTCACGCTGGACATGGACTGGACGGCGCGGCTCAGCACCCTGCCGCGCCGGCAGGGGCGCGCGGGGCGGCACTACGACTGGGCGCAGTGGTACCCGCGCGTGGCCGTGTACGACCGCGGCGGCTGGCAGCTGCAGCCGCTGCTGCCGCAGGGCGAGTTCTACGGCGAGTTCGGCACCTACGACGTGACGCTCGACCTGGCCGCCGACCAGGTGATCGGCGCCACCGGCGTGCCCGTGGAGGGCGACCGCGGCTATCCGGCCACGGAGTTCGAGAAGGGCTTCTACCGTCCCACCGCCGCGGTGCCGCTCGGGCTGCTGGCGGGCGCCCCGGCGGCGGGGCGCAAGCGCGTGCGCTTCCACGCCGAGAACGTGCACCACTTCGCGTTCGCCATGGACCCGCGCTTCCTGGCCGACGGCGTCACGCGGCTGGTGATGAGCGACGCCGCCCCGGCGCCGCGCGGCCTCCCGGCCATCCACGTGCTCTACCTTCCCGAAGACACGTCGTGGGCCAACCGCACGGCCGCGCGGCGCACGTACGACGCGCTCACCTGGCTGCAGGGGAAGCTGTCGCCGTATCCGTGGCCGCAGCTCACCAACCTGCACCGCCTGGAGAGCGGCGGCACCGAGTTCCCCATGCTGTTCATGAACGGCTCCGCCAGCGAGGGGCTGATCGTGCACGAGGCCACGCACGAGTGGCTGCACGGGATCCTGGGCAACAACGAGTGGAAGGAAGGCTGGCTCGACGAGGGCTTCACCTCGTTCATGACCAACTGGTACTTCGAGGAGAAGAACCGTCGCGCGGGGAACGACACCGCCGACGTGTGGCGGGGGACGATGGAGACGCTGGAGCGCTTCGAGCGCGCCGACTCGGCGCAGTCGATCTCGCTCCCCGGCGCCGCGTTCCGCTCGCCGCGCACGTACAGCCTGATGGCCTACACCAAGTCGTCGGCCGTCTTCCGGATGCTGCGCGAGCACTTGGGCACCCCCACCTTCGAGCGGGTGCTGCGCGAGTACGCGCGGCGCTACCAGTTCAAGCACGTGACCGGCGAAGACTTCCGCCGCACCGCCGAGCAGGTGAGCGGCCAGCAGCTCGGCTGGTTCTGGGACCAGTGGATCCGGCGCACCGACCGCCTGGACTACTCGGTCGCGCAGGCGGCCACCCGCCAGCTCCCCGGCGGCCGCTGGAGCACCACCGTGCAGGTGCGCCGCGAGGGCCAGGCGTGGATGCCCGTTGACCTGCGCGTGGGCGACGTCACCCGCCGCCTCGCCGGCCGCGAGCGCGCGCAGACCGTCACCGTCGTCACCGCCGCCCGCCCCACCGAGGCGATGCTCGACCCGCGCTGGATCCTGATCGACTACAACCGCGCCAACAACCGGGGCGAGGTGCGGTAGGGAGGTCGCGACGGGGTTGGGGATTGGGGATTGGGGAGGAATCGGAGGATTTATATTAGCGAATCGGAAGATGTGGAGGAACGAGCGAGGCCGGCGCACCGATGGGGCGCCGGCCTCGTCGCATGCCGAGCAGGGCGAATGAATTCGCTGCAACAATTACACGAAGTCCGCCTTCGCGGACTACCGGCTTCGGCGTCGCCGAGATGAGGGAGCGCGACACCGGCCTGGTACCGTCCTGGGCGAAAATCCTGCGTGGCGCCTCGGATCTTATGACCGCACCGATAGAGCCGGCGCGAAGCGCCTCCAGCCCCTCTCCTGCAGTTCAGGAGAGGGGCAGGCGCTCTAAGGCGCCGGGGTGAGGGCCCGCGGACGCACGCAGCCGGGCGCGTTCCCGCACGGCATCGCGCGGCGGCGCCGCAGCATCTGCTCGCGGCGGGCGCGGAACTCGGTGCCGGGGTTCCACTCGGGCCAGCGGTCGCCGTTCGCCACGTCCGTGCCCACGCGGAAGAGGAGGCGCGTGTCGTCCACCATCCCCGCCAGGTCCCAGTCCGGCTTCACCTCGTCCGTCGGCTTGTGGTAGTCGTTGGCCACGTAGTTCGCGCGCACCCGCTGGCCGTAGTCCGCCGGCCGGCTCACGTAGTCGGCGCCGGGGAAGAGGAAGGTGAGCGCGGGCACGCCGGTCCTGGCCAGCTCGAAGTGGTCGGAGCGGTAGAAGTAGCCCTTCTCGGGCTCGGGATCGGGGCGCACGGTGCGGCCCTGCCGCGCCGCCTCGCGCGCCAGGATGTCTTCCAGCGTCGTCTGCCCGAAGCCCACGCTCACGATGGAGCGGGTGCGGCCCCACGGGTTGGGGATGTCCATGTTCACGTTCGCGAGCGTGCGCTCCAGCGGGTACAGCGGGTGCGCGGCGTACCAGCGCGCGCCCAGCAGCCCCTGCTCCTCGGCGGTCACCGCCAGGAACACCAGCGTGCGCCGCGGCGCGCGGGGGAGCGCCCGGAACGCACGCGCCGACTCCAGCATCCACGCCAGCCCGCCGGCGTTGTCCAGCGCGCCGTTGTAGATGCTGTCGCCGTCGATCGCCCGGCCCACGCCGAAGTGATCCCAGTGCGCCGTGTACAGCACCGTCTCCCCCCGCACCGCCGGGTCCGACCCGTCCAGGCGCGCGACCACGTTGCGCGAGCGCACCTGCCGCACCGCGTTGCGCACCGTGAAGCTCGCCGTGGCGCCCAGGGCGACGGGCCGGAAGGCGCGCGTCCCCGCCGCCCGCTGCAGCGCGTCGAAATCCTGCCCGGCCGCGCCGAACAGCCGCTTCGCCACGTCGAGCTGGATCCACCCCTCCACGGGGATGTGGCGCGCGCCCGCGCCCAGGATCTCGGTGCGCTCGCGGCCGGTGTTCGACGCCACCACGCCCCACGCGTACCCCGCCGGCCCGGTCTGGTGGACGATGATGCAGCCCGCCGCGCCGCGCTCGGCCGCCTGCTCGAACTTGTAGGTCCAGCGGCCGTAGTACGTCATCGCGTCGCCGCGGAAGGTACGCGGGTCCAGCGTCGCCGGGTCGCGCGGGTCGGGCACCGGCGGGTCGCCCACCAGCACCACCACCGTCTTCCCACGCAGGTCAACGCCCTTGTAGTCGTCCCACCCGTGCTCCGGCGCCACCACGCCGTAACCCACGAACACGATCTCCGACGCGTCCACGCGCCCGACGGAGTCGGGCCGCATCGACCACGCGGCGATGTCGTCGGGGGTGCGCAGTTCGCGCCGTTCGCCGCGGACGGCGACCGACGCCGTCACCTGCGAGGTGGTGCCCACCAGCGGCACCTCCTGCACGTAGGTGCCGTCGGGGTTCCCCGGCCGCAGCCCCATCCGTCGGAACTGCTCGGAGAGGTAGGCCACGGTCGAATCCTCCCCCCGCGTCCCCGGCCCGCGCCCGGCGAAGCGGTCCGACGCCAGCACGCGCAGGTGCCCCAGCAGCCCGGCCGCCGTGATCTGCTGCTCCGCCGCGGCCAGCCCGGCCTGCACCCGCACCGGCGCGAGCGACGGCCGCTGCGCGTGCACGACGGTCGCGAGCGCGAGCGGGATCAGGGCAAGCGGGATGATCGATGAGCTTCGGCGCACGCGGGCTCCTGTGCTGGCGTTGAGGGGGGACGAGCATTGTAGCGCACGCGTGGCGGCGATGCACGATGCGGAGCAAAACAGATGCGCCCCGCAGCCGTGGGCCGCGGGGCGGGATCTATCCAGGACCAGGTTGGGCCGATTCGTCGGCCGGCATCATTCGCTTTCGCGCGGCGGGGAGCGGGTACAAGCCGAAATCGCGCAGCACCTCGCGCTCCGCGACGCGATTCCACGCGTTCAACTTCAAGACGCGCGCGGTCGCGGTTCCGATCTCCGTGATCCCGATGATGAAGATGCCGTGGTCGAGCCGGAAATGCCGCGCCCAGGGATCGATGCGCGGATCGTACAGGCGGGTGAACGTATCCTGGCGGGGCAGAATCGACCCGATGTCGGTGCCGTTGCTCCGGTTACACTTGAAGCACGCGAAGGCGAGATTGCGGAATTCGTCGGAGCCGCCGTGCTTGATGCTACGGATGTGGTCGACCTCGCATCCGTTGTAAGTGTGGTCATCGTGGACTAAGCAGTACTCGCACAATCCATCCGCTCGCGCCGCCACCCGCCGGCGTACGTCCGTGTTAACGTACCCGCGGCTCACCCAGGTGCCCATGCGCCTTGGCCTTCGCCAGGCGCATGACGTGCTCGAGAAGCATGTAGTAGTTCAGCTCCGAGGTTTCTTCCGACGACAGCCGGTCGTTCTTCTCGCGGAAGATCAGGTCGGCGACCCGCCGCCGCGCGTTTTCGGAGGGATGGAACGCGATCAGCTTCTCCGGCGCGGTGTTCGCGGCGATGAAGTCGACCAGCTCGTCGTATACTCGCGCGGGATAGTGCATGGCGCCTCGCTCGGTTCGTGAGGGTGCTGCCCATCCCAAAGTAAACAGAACGAGCGAAACCTCAAGCCCCTCTGCCGCTCACGCCCCCATCGTCTTCCAGTACACCGCCAGCAGGATGATGCCGAAGACGATGCGGTACCAGGCGAAGCCGCGGAAGCTGTTGTTCGCCACGAACTTCAGCAGCCAGCGGATCACCAGCAGCGCCGAGAGGAAGCTCACGATGAAGCCGACGGCGAACACCGGCGTGTCGGCGGCCATCAGCGTGTCGCGCGCCTTCCACAGGTCGTACGTGGTGGCCGCGAACATGATGGGGATCGCGAGGAAGAAGCTGAACTCCGTGGCCGCCACCCGGCTCAGCCCCAGCGCCATCCCGCCCATGATGGTGGAGCCCGAGCGCGACGTGCCGGGGATCAGCGACAGGAGCTGGCAGATGCCGACGCCCAGCGCCTCCTTCGGCCGGATGTCGTCCACCGTCTCGGTGTGCACGCGGCGGTGCCACCGCTCGATCGCCAGGATCACGAAGCCGCCCAGCACCAGCGCGACGGCCACCACGAACGGGTTGAACAGCTTCTCCTTGATGAAGTCGTGCACCAGGAAGCCGAGCAGCGCCGCGGGGAGGAAGGCGATCACCAGGTTCAGCATCAGCCGCCGCGACTTCTCCTCGCGCCTGGCGGTGGTCACCACGCCCAGGATCTTGGCGCGGTAGATCCACACCACGGCCAGGATGGCGCCGAGCTGGATGAACACCTCGAAGGTCTCGGCGCCGTGCCAGTTGTCGAAACCCATCCAGTCGGCCGCCAGGATCAGGTGCCCGGTGGACGAGACGGGGATGAACTCCGTCGCCCCCTCCACCAGCCCCATCACCGCCGCCTTCATCAACAGAGAAAAATCCACGAGTGTATCTGCCCCGTTCGGTCAAGCGTGAATCGATCCGGCACCATCGAAATCTTCGCGGAGTGCGGACGGCATCCTGGCGGCTCGCCGGCTTCGTCGCGGCGGCGGCCAGCCCCCTCCCCCGACCCCTCCCCGCGCTCCGCGGGGGAGGGGGCAACTGCCCAGCCCCGCCGCACGTCCGCCGCACCGTGCGGTCTCCTGATGAAGAAAAAAAGTGCGCCGAAGCGCCCCTCCCTTCCCGCCTGCACCGAAGTGCTCCCCTCCCCCGCGGAGCGCGGGGAGGGGCTGGGGGAGGGGGCCGCCGCGGCCGCACCGAACTCCATCGCAGCGCCCCCGCCACCGTCCAGCCATCCACCCGCCGCTACTGCAGCGCCTCCGCGTCCTGGACCGGCCGCCCGCGCAGGGCGGCCAGCCCCGTCCCCACCGCCAGCGTGATCGCGGAGCCCAGCAGCGCGAACCAGAGGGTGTCCACCACCTTCGGGATCGCGCCGAACTGCTGGGCCGCCCACAGGCCGGCCATCAGCGCGATGGCAACCGCCATGCCCGCGACCGCGTCGGCCGCCGCGGCGCGTTTCGAAAGGAGGCCCAGCATGAAGCCGCCGAGCAGGCCGCCGTAGGTGAAGCTGGCGATCTGCAGCGCGATCACCACCAGCGGCGTTCCCGGGCGCACCGCCTGGAACGCGAGCGACACGAAGATCAACAGGATCCCCCAGCCGAGGGTGAAGCGCTTCCCCACGCGCAGGAG
>DASQLJ010000740.1:0-2562 GCA_035630095.1 Longimicrobium sp. | reverse complement strand
CGCCGCTGGAGCGCCCCCCGCGCCTGGCCACGCAGTTCGACCTCTCGCTCACCCTCTTCGAGTGGGACGGGAGGATCGCGGGCGGGGTGGAGTACGCGGCGGCGCTCTTCGACGGCGCCACGGTGGAGCGCTCGCTGGAATACCTGCGGCGGGCGCTGGAAGGGATGGTGGCGGACGATCGGCAGCCGGTGGGCTCGCTGCCGCTGCTGCCCGAGGCGGAGCGCGCGCGGCTCCTGGACGAGTCCAGGGGACCCTCGGTGGCGTGGGCCGCGGAGGCGTGCATCCACGAGCTGTTCGAGGCGCAGGTGCGGCGCACCCCGGACGCGCCCGCCGTCGTGCTCGGCGCGGCGGCGCTGACGTACGCCCAGCTGGACCGGCGCGCGGAGGCCGTCGCCTCCGCGCTCGCGGCGCACGGGATCGGGAGGGGCGGCCGCGTCCCCATCCTGATGGAGCGCGGCCTGGGGGTGCCCGTGGCCATGCTGGGGGTGATGAAGTCGGGCGCGGCGTTCTCGCCGCTCGACCCCCGCTGGCCCGCCGCCAGGCTCCGGCAGGTGCTGGACGACCTGGGATGCGAGGTGGTCCTGGTCGACGGCGCTCCCCCGTTCGGCGAGGCGGAGCTGGGCCGGACCTTGCTCGCCGTGCCGGGGGCGGACGATCCGGTCCCGGGGGACGGGGAGGACGATCGCGCGCGAGGGGAAGGTCCGGGCGGCGGTCCGCCGGAGCGATCCCGCGCCCCGCGGTCCCCCGAGGACCCGATCTACGTCATCCACACCTCCGGCTCCACCGGAACGCCCAGGGGCGTGCTCGTGCCCCACCGCGGGATCGCGAACCGGTTCCGCTGGATGAGCGGGCACTTCGGGGCGGAGGCCGCGCAGGTGGTGCTCCAGACCACGCGCCACGTCTACGACAGCGCGGTGTGGCAGCTCTTCTGGCCGCTGACGCTGGGCGGGCGGAGCGTGATGCTGGCGGGCGACGAGGAGCTCGCCGCCGGGCCGGTCGCCGCGCTGGTCCGCGGGCACGGGGTGACGATGACCGACTTCGTCCCCTCCGTCTTCAACGAGCTGGTCCCCCGCCTGGTGGACGACGCGGAGGCGCGGAGCGCGCTGGCCTCGCTGCGGGCGGTCGTCGTGGGCGGGGAGCAGATCACGGCGGGGACGGCGTACGCGTTCGTGGAGCGGTTCCCCGGCGTGCGCGTGGTCAACCTCTACGGGCCCACCGAGGCCAGCATCGGCTGCATCTGCCACGAGGTGACGGGGCGCGAGGGCGGCCGCATCCCCATCGGGCGGCCCATCGCCAACACGCACGCGCTGGTGCTGGACGGCTGCCGCGGGCTGGTTCCGGCGGGCGTGGCGGGGGAGCTGTACCTTGCCGGCGCGTGCCTGGGGCTGGGCTACCTGAACGCCGCGGAGAAGACGCGCGCCGCCTTCGTGGACAACCCCTTCCCGGAGCTGGGGAGCGAGCGGATGTACCGCACCGGCGACCGCGTGCGCCGGCTTCCCGGGGGAGAGATCGAGTTCCTGGGACGGGTGGACCAGCAGGTCAAGATCCGCGGCTTCCGCATCGAGCCCGGGGAGATCGAGGCCGCCCTCCTCCAGCACCCCGGCGTGCGGGAGGCGCTGGTGCTGGCGCGCGAGGCCGCATCGGGCGAGCGGCGCCTGGTGGGATACGTCGCGGCGGCCGGAGTGGAAGGGGTGGCCGCGGCCGGCCTCCGCGCGCACCTGGGCGCGCGCCTCCCGGACTACATGGTGCCGGGCGCCTTCGTGGTGCTGGAGCGCTTTCCCCGCACCCCCGGCGGCAAGGTGGACCGGGGGGCCCTCCCCGCGCCCGCCTGGGAGGCCGAGGCGGCGTACGTGGCGCCCCGGACGCCGGTGGAGGAGATCGTGGCCGGGATCTGGGCCGAGGTGCTCGGCCGCGAGCGGGTGGGCGCCCACGACGGCTTCTTCGAGCTGGGCGGGCACTCGCTGCTGGCCATGCGCGTGGTCGCCCGCGTGGGCGAGGCGTTCGGCGCCGAGCTGCCGCTGCGGGCACTCTTCGAGAGCCCCACGGTGGCCGGGCTGGCCGAGCGGGTGCGGGCGGCCGTCTCCGCCACGGAGGGCCCGCCGCCCCTCCCGCTCCGCGCGGTTCCGCGCGACGGGGGGCTGGTGCTCTCCTTTGGGCAGGAACGCCTCTGGTCGGCGTGGCGGAGCGATCCGCGGAGCCCCTCGTACAACCTGCACCACCGCGTCCGGCTGCGGGGCGCGCTGGACGTGTCCGTCCTGGAGCGCGCGCTCGCCGGGGTCGTGCGGCGCCACGAATCGCTCCGCACCACCTTCCACGAGCGGAACGGGCGGGCGGTGCAGGTGATCCACCCCGCCGGCCCCATCCTCCTCCGCCAGGTGGACGTGAGCGGGCTCCCGGAGGCCGCGCGCGAGGAGGCCGTGGCGTCGCTGGGGGCCGGGGAGACGCATCGCCCCTTCGACCTGGAGCAGGGGCCGCTCTTCCGCCCCGTGCTCGCGCGCATGGGCGAGGGCGACTTCGCGCTCTTCCTCACCCTCCACCACATCGTGACCGACGGGTGGTCCA
>DASQLJ010000739.1:0-12278 GCA_035630095.1 Longimicrobium sp. | reverse complement strand
AGATCTGGGTGTACGGCTGTCGCATGCGCGGACTCGGGTGGCGGGTGGGATTGAAACGCCCGGTCGATAACGTTCGCACCTCCACCCCCGCGCGTCGCCCCACCAAACCGACCGCCCACGCTCCGCCACCGCCCGCACACGCATCCGCTGTTGAAGTCCGCGAAGGCGGACTGTGTGCCGTTGTAGCCGCGAGTTCACTCGCATATTCCCGCTGAGATACCTGCCGATCGCCCGGATCGCGCCCAATCCTGCCGACGCCGCAGTTGGCGACGGGAACCGTTGCGGGTAGAATCTACATGCGCCGTATCGATCCCAGCCTTTCGCCCGGACCTTTCGATCGATGAGATTCGCCCCGATCCTTTTCGCCGCCTCGGTGTGCGCGGCGTGCATGCCTTCGTCTCCGCCGCCCGCGCCGGTCACCGCCGCCGCCGCCGACGAGCTGGCCGTGCTGGCGCTGGTGGTGGACAGCGTGCTCGCGGACGCCGACGAGCGCTTCGTTGTGATCGCCGACAGCACCTCCAACTCGCACATGGACGCGGAGCAGCTCGCCAACTTCTTCCCCGCCACCGACCCGGCCAGCCGCGGCGAGATGGTGCGCGACTTCCTCGCGAAGAACGGGGCCGGCGGGGCGGTGCCAAGCGCGATCCCCGCGGGCGCCGTGATCCGCATGTTCCCGCTGCGCGAGATCTTCGGCGGCTCCGACGACTTCTCGGCGCGCTGGGCCGAGTTCCACCGCCGCTACGCCCCCGCGCGCGGCTACCACACCCTCTCGCGTCCCGGCTTCGACGCGCCGCGGCGGCGCGCGGTGGTGGCCACGGGCACGGTGTGCGGCGGCCGCTGCGGCCACGGCGAGGTCGTGCTGCTGGAGCGCGTGGGGACCGGGTGGCGCATCGCCGGCCGCCGGCGCACCTGGATCTCGTAGCTGGGGACGATTCGGATCCCGAGATGCGACGAGGGCGCCCGTGCTGATGCACGGGCGCCCTCGTCGCGTCTGGAGCGGAGGACAGCCGTCTACTTCTCGGCGTCGTCGCGCTCTCCGTCGGCGTCGCCGGCACGCGGGCGGGGCGGCTTCGGGTCCAGCTCGAAGCTGTCCATCTGGTAGCGCCGCTTGGCGCCGACGATGAAGAGGAGGAGCCCGGCCGCGCCCAGCAGCATGGCGGCCTTCCCCATGTTTCCACCCTTCTTGCCGCCGCCCTTGCCCTTCTTGGACATCCGCGTCGCTCCGTTCTGCGCGTGTATCGTGGCGAGTTGGATCACGATACGCGAGCCGTTGCGCCTCCGCCAGCCTGAGGGGCGGGGCATGTCGGAGATACGGAAGCGAGCGCGCCCTCTTCGTGGATCTTCGATCACCAACCTGGAGGGGTGTATCCGCGGCTCGGCTGGGCCCTCTCCCTGGGTCGTTCCTCGCCTGTCCCGCCCCCAAACAACCTGGCAAACAACCTGGGGGAGGGACGGTCGGCGGGGCCAGCCGTCGCCTGAGCATGCCGCGGCGGTTGTGTGGCAGGGTGGCTGCGCGGGATGCGGCGACGACGGAATCACCGATGCCGGGCGAGCGAAGGCCCCGTCGCGCGGCTAGCGCTGGTCGATCGGGCCGCCGCCGGTGTTGCAGAAGTGGGATGCGGACGCGGTCGCCGTGCCGCCGTTGCTGTCGGTCACGGTCACGGATACCAGCACGAAGTTCGTGGTGTAGCATTCGGGATACGCGTAGCTGTACCCGCCGGAGTCGTACCCCTCGCTCGCGTTGTTCCAGGTGAAGCCGTACCCGCCACCGCTTCCGCCGGAGGCATAGGCCTCACAGTACCCGCCGTAGGAGTCGCAGAGCACGTTCACGCTGGGCGCGGTCGGGGTGGGGTTGGGGTTCGGATTCGGGTTTGCCGGAGCCGGGATGAAGCCCGAGTACACCACCCGGTTGGGCGAGTTGCTGCCGCGGTTGCTCACCACGTCCCAGGTGCCGTTCTGGTCGATCGCGTACTGCACGTCCACCGGCTGCGAGCCCGGGATCCACTCCAGGTACATGGCCGCGATGCCCGCCACGTGCGGGGCCGCCATCGAGGTGCCGCTGATGGTGTGGGTCTGCGTGTCGCTGCCGTACCAGGCCGAGGTGATGTTGGTCCCCGGCGCGAACAGGTCCAGGCACAGGCCGTAGTTGGAGGTGGAGTTGCGCGTGTCGGTGGAGTTGACGTTGCCCACGATCAGCGCGTCCGTGACCCGCGCCGGCGAGTAGTTGCAGGCGTTCGCGTTGTTGTTGCCCGCCGCGATCACGTACGTCACGCCGGAGGCGAGGGAGTTCCGCACGGCGTTGTCGAGCGCGAGGTTGGCCGGGCTGCCCAGGCTCATGTTGGCGACCGACGGGCCGACGTGATTGGCGGTGACCCAGTCCACGCCCGCGATGACGCCGCTGGTGGTGCCGTATCCGTAGCAGTCCAGCACGCGCACGGAAATGAGGTTCACGGCCTTGGCCACGCCGTAGGTGCTGCCGCCGGCCGTGCCGGCCACGTGGGTGCCGTGCCCGTTGCAGTCGCTGCCGTTGCCGCCGTACACGTCGTACCCGGGCACGGCGCGCCCGCCGAACTCGCCGTGCGTGTAGCGGATGCCGGTGTCGAGAACGTACAGGTTCACCCCGGCGCCCGTGCGGCCGTACGTGTACGAATAGTTGAGCGGACGGTACCGCTGGTCGATGCGGTCCAGCCCCCACGTGGGGTACGGCTGGGTGCCGGCGGCCGAGACCACCTGGTCGGGCGAGATGTAGTCCACCTGCGGGTTGTTGCGCAGGGCGTTGAGCTGCCCCGCGTTCAGCCGTGCCGCGAAGCCGTTCAGCGCGGCGTGGTACACGTGGCGCGGCGCGGCGCCCACCGCGGCGGCCGCTGCCCGTGGGGAGGCGCCGGCCTTGAACACCACGATGTACTGGTCCTGGATCGCGCCCGACTGCGAGCTGGCCGCGCGCGCGCCTTCGGGCGCGATCTCCGGCGATACGGGTGCCGCCGAATCCGTCGAGCAGGCGGCGAGGGCGAGGGTGATTCCTCCGATCAGGACTGCGGGACGTGCGAACATGCGACCTCCGATGGGGTGGGGGGGACGAGAGCATGGCTGCTCTGGGCATCGGGACTTACGCGCCTGAACATTCGCAATCGAAAGACCGTATTTGTTTATTTCACAACTCCTTTAAATAAAGAGGTTTAGCAAAAGTTTTCGAAGATGGCGGCGATTCAAAATGGTGCGGTGGAGAGGTCATTTGCATCAAAATGTCATCCTGAGATCGCTTCGTTGGCAATTATTTATTAAGTATCCCCCCAGTTCTGTAACGAACAAAACCGGGGCGCCGCTTTCGCGACGCCCCGGCTGTTTCGATCTACCCCTGTCGCTCACCCGCCGCGATCAGCCACGGACGGGTGAAGCGCTCCCGCTCACCCGCCGCGGCCGCCGGGCGCGGGGGTGAACGAGGGGATGGCCACGCGGCGCGTGACGTCCTCGGGGGCGTCGCCGCCGCCGTTGCCGTCCAGGATCCCGCCCCTGGCCACCAGCTGCGCGGCCAGCACCGTCTGGATCACGCTGGTGATGTTGTGGGCGGTCGCGTCGGCCGCGCCGCCGGCGTCGCCGCCGCTGGAGATGGTGACCAGGCGCGCCTGCGACAGCGCGTCGGCGATCGACGGGGCGATTGCCGGGAGCATCTCGAGCTGCTTGTAGCGGAAGTACGCCTCGCCGCCCTGCTGGATCGCCTCGTTCACCTTGCGGATGCTCTCCGCCGTGGCCGCGGCCACGGTGGTGATGCGGATCGCCTCGGCCTGCGCGGAGGCCTGCGCCTCGATGCGCACCTTCTCGGCGTCGGCGCGGGCCTGCGCGATCTGCGTGGCCTCGAGCTCGGCGATGCGCTGCAGGCCCAGCGCCTCCTGCTTCTTCGCCTCGGCCTGCGCGATCAGCGCGGCGTTCGAGGCGCGCGTCTGCTCCAGCTCGCGCTGCTTGTCGCTGATGTTGCGCTCGGCCTCGAGCGCGGCGTCCTTGGCGCGGCGCGACTGCTGCGCGGCCACGATGTCGGAGTTCGCCTGCGCCTCGGCGGCGCTCTGGCGGCGGCGCGCCTCGGCGACCTCGCTCTGCACCACCTTGATGTTCAGCGAGTTGAAGCTGAGCCCCAGGTCGGTGAGCTCGCGGCTGCACGCCTTGCGGATGATGATGGCGAGCGGATCGTCGTCCTCCTCCAGCGGGCTCTCGGGCGCGCGCGTCTGCACCAGCGGCGCCTGGTGCTCCTCGCTCCGCGCCAGCACCGCCGAGGCGGCCTGCGAGATCCGCGGCGCGGTCTTGGCCGAGAAGAGCTGGTCGTGCGTGAGCAGGTTGATGGCGCGGCGCCCCGAGCTGCTCAGCAGGTCGATCAGGATGTTGATCTGCTCTTCCTGCGGCTTGGGGAAGAAGCGGTTCGCCGCCGTCTTGATCATCGCGTCGCTGTCGCCCACCGACACGATGGCGCTGGCCAGCACCCGCACCTTGATCGGCTGCGGCACGCCCTGGTCGTCCAGGTCGGCCGTCTGGTCGGTGATGTCCAGGTCTACGTTGATCGCCTTGCTGGAGATGGTGGTGCCGGTGGTGAACAGCGGCACCTCCTTGCTCTTGCCGGGCCCGCGGTAGATGTAGGTGCGCCCCGTGAGCCAGCTCACCAGCCGGATGGTGCCCGCCTCCACGTTGCGCAGGAACGCGCTGACCGTCATGGGGATCAGCACGAACACGGCGAACAGGACGATCACCGCCGTCCAGATCAGGTTGGAGTCCATCGATCCCTCCAGGTAAGCGGCGCGGTTCAGGCGCCGCGGATGAGCCCCGCCGAGACGGGGAGTGAAACGACACAGCTGTTCCGCACCGGGTCCACTTCTTCCACCACCAGGCTGTCGCCCGAGCGCACGCGCACCCCGCTCTCGCGGTCGGCCGGCGCGAGCCGGGCCAGCACCTGCACGATCTGCCCGTCCAGCTCGATCTTCACCAGCCCCTCGCCGTCGCGGTTGAAGCTGGTGACGGCGGTGGCGGTGTCGGTGATGGCGCTCTCCAGCGTGAGCGCCGGCTCGCTGCCGAAGCGGAAGAAGAAGTTCCACACCGGCCGCACCGCGAACATCTCGAACAGCAGCCCCCCGACGATCGCCGCCGCCAGCAGCAGCGGCCCCGAGAGGAAGGCCGCCAGCAGCAGCCCCGCCGCGCCCACGCCCACCAGCACGCTGAACAGCGCCCGCGGCGACAGGAACGAAAGGAACCAGCTCCCCACCGCCTTCGCCGCGCCGTGCCCCTGGTCGCCGTGCCCGTGGTCGCCGTGCCCGTGCGCCGCGTCTCCGTGCGCGCCGCCGGCGTCGCCCGCGTGCAGGTGACCCGCGTCGACGTGCCCGCCGCCCATGCCGTGGACGCTCACGTCGCCCATGTCGTGGCCGAGGTGGCCGCCGGTGTCGTGGCCGCCGCCGTGGCTGTGGCCGCCATGGCCGCCGGCCACGCCGCTCACGGCCATCACCAGCAGCCCCACGAAGCCCAGCAGCAGCGAAAACAGGTAGACGTTCATTCGGGAAGCGCGCCCTTCGCGATGCCCGGACCGGTCCGGGCGGGGAGAACTACGAGGAATCAGGGGAAGATGTTGCGCAGCTCTGGATCGGCCGCGTGGAGCGGACCGGGGAGAGCCGCGCGAGCAGGACCGTAAATATAGATGAAAGAAGCGCGTGCGCGCCACGGGGGCATGTCGCGGGCTGCCTCGCGCGTTCACGCTCGGCGGCTGGCGGGCGGCGATGTCGCGCGGGACGAGACGAAGGAGCGGAGGGCCGCCGCCACGCGCGGTCCTCCGCTCCGTTCACCACCCGTCCGGGTCCGCCCGCGAGGCGGACGGGCTCAGGCGAGGCCGCGGCCGGTCTTTTCCTGCAGCTCGTCGATGCGCTTCGACGCCTCGGCCTTGGTGAGCTCGTCCTGCACCTCCTCGCCGGCTTCCTCGGCGAGCGTGTGCAGGTACGAGCGCTGCGCGCCGGTCATGGGCTCGTCACCGGTCACCCAGTTGTCCGGGTCCTTGATCATGTTGCTCTCGGTGGCCTGCTCGGCCGTGCGCTTGTCGGTCATCCTTCATTCTCCTGTAAGATCATTCCCAACCCGTTCTCACAGATCACTTTGCAGGATGCATACCAAAGGAAAACCGAAGCAGCATCCGTCCTGCCCCGTGTGGAAATTCCGGCGCCGCGACGGCTCGGGGGGCGTCACGAAAGCGCAGCGACAGGCGTTTCAGGCAGCGGGAGATCCACGTCACAATCCACCGGAATCGCCATGAAGAAAACGCTGTCCGCCGCGGCCCTGGCCCTGCTGGCCGCCTGCTCGTCCGCCACGGGACTCGACGTTCGCGGCACCACCGCCGTGCGCGTGCAGACCGACGCGCGCAGCTACGGGCTGATCAACGACACGCCCGTGCCGGTGGCGTTCACCGTCACCAACACCACCTCCGACGCGGTCGCCGTGTCGCGCTGCGGCGACGCGCCCGCCGCCCAGGTCGAGCGCTACCACTCCGGCAGATGGGAAGTCGCGTTCTCCGGGATCTGCCCGGCGGTGCTGGAGCAGGCGCCGTTGATGCTGGCGCCCGGCGCCACCCTGTCGGGCGTGGTGCAGATCCAGCGGACCACCGGCAGCTTCCGCCTCGTGGTGCCGCTCGGCGAACCCACCGACGCCAAGGCCCCCGCGTCGTCGCCCAGCTTCACCGTGCGGTACCTGGAGGACTGAGCGTCGCCGGGGCCCCTCCCTGGCTCGTTCCTCGCCTGTCCCTCCCCCGTAACTGCACGGGGGAGGGACGGACTGCGTTGAGCCTGCGGTTGACGGTGCGTGCCGCGGTGTCCGGGTGGCCGGGTGCCGGCAGACGAGAGCGGAGCCGACCCGGTTGCCATCTCCCGACACTGCCCCACAGCTTTCGGGGATGCGTGACGATCATCTCGACGACGTCTTTGCGCGGCTGGCGGGCTCCACCTTCCGGCGGCGCTTCCGCCTGCGCGGCGGAGACCTGGAGTACCTGCGGCGCAAGGGGATGGATGCCGTACTCCGCCACGCCGGCGAGATGGTCGCCGCGCGCCTGGCCCCCGCCGCGCCGCCGAACGACGGCAAGCAGACGCCCATGCGCGGGCACCCCGTCTTCCTCGCGCAGCACGCGACGGCGACCTGCTGCCGCGGCTGCCTGGCCAGGTGGCACGCCATCCCCAGGGGCCGGGAGCTGACGGAGGATGAACGTGCATACGTCGTCCGCGTGATCGCCCGCTGGATCGAGGAGCAGGCGCGCGCCGCCCCGCCGTCCGCGCCCGACGACCAGCTCGGCTTCGGGATCGAGTGACGGCCGTCCGCGCTCCGACTCGCGTCCGATCCGTCGAACGTGCCGTCGGTGGACGCCGGTCGGACGCCGCTTCGACGGCGCTTCGCACTTTCGCCATCCCCCGGCCGGCGCTTAGCTTCCCGGCGCCGCACGCCGGTGCGCGCGGCCCCGCGGACACACGCCTCTCCCCGTAGGATCCATGCGAGCGACACGCACCCTTTCGCTGGCGCTGGCCTGCGCCGCCCTGGCCGCCGGCACGGCGAGCGCGCAGGGCCCGGCCGCCATCACCGCCAACGAGATCGACGCGCACCTGCGCTTCCTTTCCAGCGACCTGCTGGAGGGGCGCGCCCCCGCCAGCCGCGGCGGGCGGCTGGCCGCGCAGTACATCGCCTCGCAGCTCCGCGCCGCCGGCGTGCGCTCGGGCGTGCCCGACGGCAGCTACTTCCAGCGCGTGCCGATCGACGTGGTGGCCCCGGAGGCGGGCGCCACCCGCGTGAGCGCCAGCGGAAAGGCCACCGCCACCCTCCGCCACCCGCACGACGTGGTGGTGTGGGCCGGGAGCGCGACGCCGCAGTCGTCCGCGCGGGGCGAGGTCGTGTTCGTGGGCTACGGCTCCACCGCGCCCGAGTACAGCTGGGACGACTTCAAGGGGATGGACGTAAAGGGGAAGGTGCTGCTGGTGCTGGTGAACGACCCGCCCGCGCCCGCCGGCGAGCCCAACCACTTCGGCGGCCGGGGGATGACGTACTACGGCCGCTGGACCTACAAGTTCGAGGAGGCCGAGCGCCGCGGCGCCGCGGGGATGCTGATCGTGCACACCACCGAGCAGGCCGGCTACCCCTGGCACACGGTGGTGGGCTCGTGGAGCGGCGAGCAGCGGATGGTGCCGCGCGACCCGAAGCTGCCGGCGGCGCTCCCCTTCCGCGGCTGGATCACCGACAGCGCGGCCACCACGCTGCTGCGGCAGGCCGGGCTGGACCTGGCGCAGCTGCGGCGGCAGGCGGAGCAGCGCTCCTTCCGCCCCGTCTCCACCGGCATCGTGCTGGACGTGGGGCTGCGCAGCACGGTGCAGCACCTGGAGAGCGAGAACGTGGTGGGGGTGATCCCCGGCGGCGATCCCGCGCTGGCCCAGCAGTACGTGGCGTTCACCTCGCACTGGGACCACCTGGGGATCGGCCCGGCGGTGAACGGCGACTCCATCTACAACGGCGCGGAGGACAACGCCTCGGGCGTGGCCGACGTGCTCGCGATCGCCCGCGCGGCGGCCCAGCGACCGGCGCCGAAGCGGTCCCTGGTGTTCATCTTCGTCACCGCCGAGGAGAGCGGGCTGCTGGGGTCGGCGTACTACGCGCAGAACCCCACCGTGCCGATCGCCAGCATCGTCGCCAACCTGAACGTGGACGGCGGCAACGTGCTGGGCGCCACGCGCGACTTCCGCCTGCTGGGCGAGGCCAAGAGCAGCCTGGGCCCCGCCTTCGCGCAGATGATCGCCGGCCGCGGCTGGCGCACCGCCCCCGACGACCATCCGGAGCGCGGCTACTTCTACCGCTCCGACCACTTCTCCTTCGCCAAGGTGGGCGTGCCCTCCGTCTCCATCGGCGCGGGGCGCGAGTTCGAGGGCAAGCCGGCGGGATGGGGCGCGCAGCAGTCCGACATCTACACCGCGAACCGCTATCACCAGCCCAGCGACCAGTACCGCCCCGACTTCGACCTGGCCGGCGCGGTGCAGCTCTCCACGCTGGTGCTCGATTTCGCCACGCAGATCGCCAACGCCGCCGAGCTCCCGCGCTGGAACCCCGACGCCGAGTTCGCCGCGCTGCGCCCCGCACGCTAGGGGACAGGGAACTGGGGACAGGGAACAGGGGACAGCCCGCGAGGCATCCCCTCTCCCCGGCCGCCGTAACTGCCGCGGCCGCCACGACATCCGTGTCGTGCCACGCGACCGCGGCATCGCTCGAGGCTGCAGTCCGCGAAGGCGGACTTCGTGTAGTCGTTGCAGCGAATTCATTCGCCCTTGGGAGCCCCTCGATTCCGGAGATCCACATCCCCCGGAGCCCTCCCAGGCCGATTCACGACGAACAGGTGGAAGACGCACGATGAAGATGATTCGACTCGCCGCGGCGCTGGCGTCGCTGGCGGTGGCGCTGCCGGGCACCGCGGGCGCGCAGCAGACGCCCGAGCAGGCGGCCGAGCGCTTCCTGCAGACGCTCAAGGCGCAGGACTGGGCGGCCAACGCCACGCTGATGGACGCCGCCGAGCTGGATTCGATGAAGGCCGCGTTCCTCGAGGTGACGTCGACCGACACCTCCACGGCCGGGCTGCGCGCCGTCTTCGGCGTGGGCTCGGGCGCCGAGCTGCGCGGGCTGACGCCGGCCGTCGTCTACCAGCGCTTCGCCACCAACGTGATCGGCCAGCGCCCCGGGATGTCGCAGTTCCTGGCCGCGGCCACCTTCCGCGTGATGGGGCGCGTGCAGGAGGGCGACACCGCCTACGTGGTGTACCGCGTGAGCTCCACGCCGGCGGCGGGGTCGAACATCCCCGCGCTGAACCAGGTGTCGGTGGTCACCACGCGCCGCACCGGCGGCGTGTGGAAGGTGCGGCTGAACGACGAGATCCAGGGGATGCTCGCCGGGCTGCGCTCGGCCGCGGCCCAGCGCCGCGCCGCCTCCGCCGCGATCGAGCAGGCGCGCCGCGACGTCGCCAATCCCGCGCCTCCGTCCGCGCCGCCGGCGGGGCCCGTGCGTCCCGCGCCGCCCCCGGCCCCCGCGCGGCCGTAGCCGTGCAGCCGCACGCGCTCCCCGACGCCGACGGGGCCGGCGGCGAGCTCGCCGACCTGTGCGTGCGCGCCGTCACCACCACCGCGTGGGACCTGGGGCTCGACCCCCTCCTCTTCGCCGAAGAGCTGGCGCAGGGCGAGATCGGGCTGATGATCCACTACCTGGCCGAGGCGGCGGAGCGCCTGGACGACCTGGAGCTGCGCGCGCGCATCGACGCGCTGCTCCACCGCCTCACCGCCTGGACCGAGAGCGCGGAAGACGCGTGATCCGCGCGCCGTCCACCGCCGCCGCGCCGCATCTCATCTTTCGACCCGCAGCCGTGACGATCCACCCCCGCTTCCCGGCACTTCCGCTCGCGCTGCTGGCCTGCGCGCTGCTGGCGGCGCCCGCCCGCGCGCAGACCGCCGTGCCCGCCGACACCGCGCCGGAGCCGCCGCCCAGCCACCGCGCGCTCAACCTGGGCGCGGGCGGCGTCGGCGTCAGCATCGGCAACTCGCGCGAGTGGACGGGGCTGCGCCTGAACGCGAGCGACCACCAGGTGCGGCAGGTCAACGGCGTCAACCTCACCGTGTGGAAGCCGAAGCGGAACCCGCGCTTCGAGATGAACGGGGTGGCCGTGGGGCTGCTGGCGCCGATGGCGCGGCGGATCAACGGCGTGGCGCTGGGCGGCCTGGGCGTGGTGGGCACCGACCAGGTGAACGGCGTGGCCGCGGCCGGGCTGGTCACGCTCGCCGGTCAGCGCCTGCGCGGCGTGGGCCTGGGCGGGCTCGCGGTGGTGGGCGACCACGGCATCGACGGCCTCGCCGCCGCGGGGCTGGTGACGCTCTCGGAGGGCGACGTGCACGGCGTCACCGCCGCGGGGCTGGTGAGCATCGTGGAGGGCCGCCACACGGGCGTGAGCATGGGCCTGGTCGCCGCCTACACCGACGGCGTGCTTACGGGCGCCAGCGTCTCCGCCCTCGCGACGGCGGTGAAGGGCGAGTCGCGCGGGCTGGTGGCGAGCGCCCTGGTGGTCGTGGGCCACAGGCTGAACGGCGTGCAGGCGGCCGGGCTGGCCGTGCTGGCGGACAGCGTCACCGGCGTGACCGTGGGCGGGCTGGGGATCGAGGCCGACCGCGTGCGCGGCGTTGCCGTGTCCGCCGGGCGGATGCGCACCTCCGCGTTCGACGGGCTCTCGGTGGCCGGGTGGAACGAGGTGCGCGGCCCGCAGCGCGGCCTCACCATCGGCCTGTTCAACTACGCCCGCGAGCTCCACGGCGTGCAGGTGGGCGTGCTGAACTACGCCCGCAACAACCCGAAGGGCCTGCGCCTGCTCCCGATCTTCAACATCCGGTTCTGAGGACGGGAGCAGATGCCTTTGCCATCAACCTCTCCCGCAGTCTGGGAGAGGTCGAAAAAAGGCGATCAGCAGTACCGATCGCCTTTTTTCGGGTGAGGGCCCCAGCCGAGGCCGCACGTTAGAGGGCGGGGACGGCGATGTTGCTGGTGCGTCGACGATCGGTAGATTCTGATCGACCTCCGAACCGCCTCCGCTCCACCGATCCATCCCGCCAATGACACGCATCCACATGACCCGCGGCATCGCCCTGCTCGCGCTGGCGCTCGCCTCGCTCGCCGAACCCGCCCAGGCGCAGCAGACGATCTGGCGCGGCCGGTCGGGCGGCTACGACGTGGCGTGGACCGACCGCGACATCTCCGCGCGCCGCGCGAGCGACGGCGTGGTCGTCTTCTCCGCGCGCCGCATCACCGACGCGGAGTGGACCCAGATGCAGCGCGACCACGACGACGAGGTGCCGGTAAAGGAGTACGAGCGGAAGTACCGGCTCCTCTCCGTCGTCGGCACCGTGCTTAGCCTGGAGGAGGCCACGTACTGCGACTGCGGCGGCGTGCACCCCATCCTGTGGACGCGGTTCGTGTCGTACGACGTGGCGCGCGGTACCGCGGCCCGCCCGCACGCCGTCGCCGCCACCGACCTGGTCCCCGAGGCCGACCTGCTGCGCGCCCTCACCGCCGACCGGCTGATCCGCCAGGCGATGGACTCCGCGAACGTCCGACGCTTCGCCACGCTGCGCGCACTGACGGCCGGGCTCGAGCAGACGCCGATCCAGCCGCCGGGCGAGCAGTGCACGTACGGGGTGGGCGAGGCGTTCCCCAGCAGCTTCGCGGTGCACCACGTGGAGTACGGGCGCGTGGCGCTGCGCTTCAGC
>DASQLJ010000738.1:0-3324 GCA_035630095.1 Longimicrobium sp. | reverse complement strand
CGGAACGTAGGCGCCGCCGGCCTTGAGGATGCCCAGCAGCCCCACCACCATCTCCACGCTGCGCTCCACGCAGATCCCCACCCGCGCGTCGGGCCTCACGCCCAGCGCGCGGAGGTGGTGCGCCAGCCGGTTCGCCCGCGCATTCAGCTCCGCGTACGTCACCCGCTCGCCTTCGAACACGACCGCCACCGCGCCGGGCGTGCGCGCGACTTGCGCCTCGAACAGCTCGTGGACGCACGCCTCGCGCGGGTACGCCGCATCCGTCGCGTTCCACTCCCGCAGCACCAGGGCGCGCTCGGCTTCGGGGAGGATCGGGATGCGGTCCACGCTCCGGCCGTCGTCCGCCGCCATCCCCTCCAGCACCGCGCGCAGGTAGCCCACCCACCGCTCCACCGTCGCCTGTTCGAGCAGCGACGTGGCGTACTCCACGTCGCCGGCGATGCGGCCGTCATCCTCCCCCAGCGACAGCATCAGGTCGAACTTGGCCGTCACGTACGGCGCGGAGGCCGCCGGGGCCAGCTGCAACCCCGGCAGCTCCAGTGCGCCGCCCGCCGCGTCCTGCCATGCGAACATCACCTGGAAGAGCGGGTTGTACGCCAGGCTTCGCGCGGGACGCAGGCGCTCCACCACCTGCTCGAACGGGATGTCCTGGTTCCGCTGCCCCTCCAGCGCGCGCGCCTTCACCTGTGCCAGCAGCTCCGCCACGGCGGGCCGGGCGGAGAGGTCCACCCGCAGCGCCAGCGTGTTGACGAAGAAGCCGATCAGCTCCTCCACCTCGGGCCGCGCGCGGTTCGCCGACGGGGTGCCGACGACCACGTCGTCCTGGCCCGAGAGCCGGGCGAGCACCGTGGCCCAGCCGGCCAGCAGCGTCGTGTAGAGGGTGGTGCCGTGGCGGCGGCCGAGCGCCGTGAGCCCCGCCGTCAGCTCCCGGCCCAGCTCCACGTGCAGGATGGCGCCCGCGTGGTCCTGCCGGGCGGGGCGCGCGTGGTCGGTGGGGAGCTCCAGCAGCTCCGGCGCGCCGGCGAGCGTCCGCGTCCAGTACTCCGCCTGCTCCCGGAGGACGTCCCCGTCGACCCGGCGCCGCTGCCAGGCAGCGTAGTCGGCGTACTGCACCGGGAGCGCGGGGAGCGGATCGGGCCGCCCCTGCCTGAACGCCGTGTACAGCGTGCTCAGCTCCCGGGTGAACACCCCCATGCTCCACGCGTCGGAAACCACGTGGTGCATGGTCAGGAGCAGCAGGTGGTCGTCATCCGCAAGGCGGACCAGGCACGCGCGGACCAGCGGCCCCCGCTCGAGGTCGAAGGGCGCGTCCGTCTCCCGGGCCACCAGGCGCTCCACCTCTGCCTCGGCGTGCGGCTCGCCGCGCAGGTCGTGCTCCACCAGCCCGAAGCCGCTCTCCTCCACCGGCAGAATGCGCTGCTCCGGCTCGCCGTCCACCCGCACGAACACCGTGCGCAGCGACTCGTGCCGCGCCACGATGCGCGCCAGGGTGCGCGCCAGCGCCGCGCGGTCCAGCGCCCCCCGCAGCCGCAGCTGCTGCGGGATGTGGTAGGTGCTCCCCAGCTCCCCCAGCTGTTCCAGGAACCAGAGCCGCTGCTGGGCGAAGGAGAGCGCCAGCCGCCCGCCCCGCTCCACCGGAACGATGGGAGAGCTCTTCGGCGCGCCGCGCTCCAGGCTGGCGGCGCGCGCCATCCTGAGTATCCGTTCGGCTTCGGCGATCGACAGCGTCGGGTTCATCGGCTCCGAGGGCGGTTCGTTGCGGTGATGGGAGGCGGCTGATCGGTCATCCCACGTCGGCGGCGCGGGCCTGCGCGAGCATCTCCTGGATCTGGCTCGGATCGAACTGGGCCAGCTGTGCGTCGCGGAGGTGCTGGGCCAGCAGGGAAAGCTCGGGCTTTTCGAAGACGTCGCCCACCGGGAGCTCCACGTCCATCTCCCGCCCGATTCGGAACACGAGCCGGGTGGCCAGCAGGGAGTTCCCGCCCAGATGGAAGAAGTCGTCGTGGCGTCCCACCCGCTCCACGCCCAGGAGGTCGGCCCAGATCACCGCGACCGCCTCCTCCGTCTCGCCGACGGGCGCCTCGTACCCGCGCGCGGCGAACGCGTCGCTCCCCGGCGCGGGGAGCGCCCTGCGGTCGGTCTTCCCGTTCGGCGTCCGTGGATACTCCTCCATCCACACGTATGCCGCCGGAACCATGTACTCCGGGAGGCGTTCGGCAAGGTGAGCCTTCAGAGCCTCCACGGCAACCGGCTCGTCCGCCAGGTAGTACGCGGCCAGCCTCCGGTCTCCCGGCGCGTCCTCGCGCGCCAGGACGAGCGCGTCGCGCACCGCGTCGTGGCTCCGAAGCGCCGCCTCGATCTCGCCCGGCTCGATCCGGAACCCGCGGATCTTCACCTGGAAATCGGTGCGCCCCAGGAACTCCAGGTTCCCCGACGCGCTCCAGCGCACGCGGTCGCCGGTGCGGTACAGCCGGCCGCCCGGCGCGCGGCCGAACGGGTCGGCGACGAAGCGCTCCGCCGTCATCGCCGGCCGCCCCAGGTAGCCGCGCGCCAGCAGCGGGCCGCCCACGTACAGCTCGCCCGCCACGCCCACCGGCACCGGCGCGCCACCCGGGTCCAGCACGTACACGGCCCGCCCGGGAAGCGGCCGCCCGATCGGCACCAGCGGCCCGCCGGCCGCGCCCTGCTCCACCGCGAACGCCGTGGCGGTGACGACGGTCTCCGTGGGGCCATAGCAGTTCACCAGCTTTGCGGCACCACGCGCGTCCGCCGCGGTGGCTGGAAGGGCATCCCCACCGATCAGCAGAAGCCGGATGCCGTCCAGCGCATCCCCGGCCGCCCCGGCCGCAACCTCCTGCCAGTACGCCGGCGGGAGATTGGCGACGGTGATCCCCAGGGCGCGCACCCGCGCCCCAAACTCCGTGGCGCTCCACAGCTCCGCACCGCGCAGCACCAGCGTGGCGCCGGTGAGCAGCGGAAAGAACACCTGCTCCAGCGAGACGTCGAAGCCCGCCGAGGCGAACTGCAGCACCCGGTCTTCCGGCACGATCCCGTGCACCCGCGCCACGGAAACGAGGTGCGCGGCCGCGGCGCCGTGCTCCACCGCCACGCCCTTCGGCTGGCCGGTGGAGCCCGACGTGTAGATCACGTACGCCAGGTCCTCCGGGAAGACGAGGGCGCGCGGGGCCTCGCCCGGTGCGGCGGAGACCTCGTCCGCCTCGACATCGACCCACCCCGCCGCCCCAGGGGGCACGCGGTCCGCGAGCGCGGCGCGGGTGACGACGGCGCGCACCCCCGCGTCGTCCGCGATGTACGCCAGGCGCC
>DASQLJ010000737.1:0-6544 GCA_035630095.1 Longimicrobium sp. | reverse complement strand
GAAGTCAACCCGTTCCTGCTGGGCGGCATCGTCGCGGCGATCTTCGTGCTGGCCACGCGCAAACGCCAGCGCCTGGGCGACATCATCGCCGGAACCTACGTGCTCACGAAGGACGACATGTGGGCCATGGGGCGCAAATTCGGCTGAGGCCTCCGGCGACTGCGATCCCCGATCGGTGCCCCTGTCGACGCCCGTCGTCCCGAGGTGCACGGAAATCCCGCAGAGTCGGCAGCGATCCACGGCTGCTGACTCTGCCGGCGTTTGGGGATTCCGTCGTCTTCGATCGAGGTACGTGACGAAGCGTCCGGGTACAACCACCGCCGATCCGGGCCGCCGGTGGCGCGTTCGACCCGGACACTTGCACCCGCGCGGCACCGATCCTACGCTTGCGCTCGACCCGTGATCGGCTCAACCCCATACCGCGAGCTGCCCATGTCCCTCTCCGAACTGCTGCTCCCCGAGTACGACGCCGAGATCGAGATCACCCGACGCGTGCTGGAGCGCGTCCCCGACGCGCAGGCCGAGTTCAAGCCGCATCCCAGGTCGTTCCCCATGGCCCACCTGGCGCAGCTGGTGGCGCGCATGCCCGGCTGGCTCCCGATGATCCTCACGCAGACGGAGATCGACTTCGCGCCGCCGGGGGGTTCGAAGTTCCCGGGCTACAGCATCGAGACCACGGCCACGCTGCTGGCGGAGTTCGACCGCAACGCCGCCTCCGGCCGCGCCGCCCTCGCCGCCGCCAGCGACGAGGACTTCGACGTGACGTGGACCAGCAAGCGCGGCGGCGTGGTGATCGAAACCATGACGCGCTACCGGATGATCCGCGGCGCGATGCTCAACCACCTGGTGCACCACCGCGCGCAGCTCGGCGTGTACCTGCGGATGGTGGACGTGCCGGTGCCGGAGATGTACGGCCCCACGGCGGACGAAGGGAAGTAGCGCGATCCTGGCTATTCCGTTGCGGTGGATTGAGATGCGGCGCCGGCGCGGACTTCGGCGCCCGGCGCCGCGCCTCACCACGACGGCCCGCCGCCGGCGCAGCCGCGCAGGGCAAGGTTGAGGACCACGGTGAGCACCACCGACACGACGATGCTCCACAGGCACCCGCTGGTGCGGAACTGTACGGCCATCCCGTCTGCTCCGGTTGGGGTTTCGGCCGCGCCGGTTTCGCACGCGGCGTACCAGCGGGCGGGAAGGTGCTCGAGGCGGGGGGGTGTGGCGGTGGAGCGCTGGAGCGAAGACGGTTGCATGCGGCGGGTGCCCCCTCCCCCCGGCCCCCTCCCCGCGCTCCGCGGGGGAGGGGGAGAAGGCAACAACAATGGCGCGAGGCGACGAGATTTCACCCTCTCCCGCGACACGGTGAAGGACGAAAATGCACCGACCCCGGCGCGGCGCGCCGACATTTCACCCTCTCCCGCGAAGCGGGGGAGGGCGAGCGCTCTCAGGCGCGGGGAGGGGGCCGCGGGGCCGCCGGAGCGCCCCTGCAGCACCTCCCACGGTCCGGCGCCGATATCCACCTCACCCTTTACCCGTGTAATCGGCGATGATCGAGAGCGACTGGAAGATCCTGCGCACGGTGAAAGAGGCCGCACTGGAGCGTCTCTGCGGCCGAATCCTGGCGCAGGCGAAGGCGGTGATCGATAGTGACGAGGGTTCGAACCACGAGCGTTATGGTCGCCTGTTCCAGACCATCAAGGACCGCGACGACGACATCAAATGGGCGTTCGACCGCGTGAGCCGCTCCAACGCTCTTCAGAAGCTTGCAGCGATGGTGAAGCTGGAGTTGGTGACGGACGAGGAGTTGGCGCGCTTCAGCGAGGAGACGCGAGAAACCGCGCGGCGAATGCTGTCGTAGGGCTATTCGGCTGACACATCATCCGTCTCGACGATCCTGAAGCAGGCGCCGCTTGCCACACTTGCCGCCGCGGCGGGCGCGAGACAGCTTCCGCGCGTGCCCTCCCCCACCGCCTCCGCCCGCGCAACCGCGCCCGCCGCACCCATCTTCGTGGGGACCGCGGGGTGGACGCTGCCGCGCGAGCAGCAGCCGCGCTTTCCCGCGGAGGGGACGCACCTCCAGCGGTACGCCGCGATGCTGAAGGCGGCCGAGATCAACACGACCTTCTACCGCTCGCACCGCGCGTCCACCTGGGCGCGGTGGGCGGAGAGCGTGCCGGACGATTTCCGCTTCTCGGCCAAGCTCCCGCGCGCCATCACCCACACCGCGCGGCTGGTGGACGCGAACGCCGCGCTCGACGCCTTCCTCGCCGAGGTCGCCGTGCTGGGGGCGAAGCTCGCGTGCCTGTTGGTGCAGCTTCCGCCCAGCCTGGTGTTCGAGACGGACGTGGCCGCCGCGTTCTTCCAAGCGCTCCGCGAGAGGCACCCCGGCTGCGTCAGCTGCGAGCCGCGGCACGCGACGTGGTTCACGGCCGAGGCGGACGCGCTGCTCGCCGGCGCCTCCGTCGCGCGCGTGGCCGCGGACCCGGTGCGCGCGCCGGGGGCGGACGAGCCCGGCGGCTGGCCGGAGCTGGCGTACTTTCGCCTGCACGGCTCGCCGCGGATGTACTACTCGGAATACACGCCGGAGTACCTCGACGCGCTCGCCGCGCGGATGGCCAAGGCCCGGGAACGCGGCGTTCCCGTGTGGTGCATCTTCGACAACACCACGCTCGGCGCAGCGACCGGCAACGCGCTGGACCTGCTGTCGCGGCTCGGCGCGTCCGACGCCGCGGCCTGATCATCTCCCGAGAACGCGATCGATGGAGATCCCGGTGCAGAGGTCGGCACGGCTGATCATCCTCGACCCGGAGGATCGGCTGCTGCTGTTCCGCTACCACGACGAGCACCGGCCTCCGTTCTGGTCCACCCCCGGCGAGCGGCTGGAGCGACGCGGCCGCGCGCGCGCTGTGCGAGGAGACGGGCTTCGACGAGGCGGTCGGGCCGCTGCTGCACGTGCGCGAGGCCGTGTACGCCGTCGCCCGCGCGGAATCGGCCCAGTGGATCGAGCACTACTTCCTGGTGCGCTGCACCGCGGGCGCGCCCAGTCATCACGGCTGGACGGACGAGGAGCGCACCACCATCCGCGGCGAGCGCTGGTGGAGCCTGGACGAGTTGCGCGCGACCGACGAGACCTTCCTCCCGCCCGAGCTTCCCCGCATCCTCGCGGGCGCGCTGGCGGGCATCACCCTGGGTGAAGCAGCATGACCGTCGTGGTGACCGACGGACCCGCCAGCGACCTCGCCGAGTACGCGCGCATCCCGATCGCGTTCGAGGTGCGCAGCGTGCTGGAGATCGACGTCCGCGACCGCGGCCTGGGCGGGTTCGTGCTGACCGAGCGCGACGTGGACGTGCCGTGGACCAAGGATTACGACGAAGGCGACGAGCGCCCGGTGCGCTGGGTGCACCGCTTCAATGTGTCCAACTGGCGGGCGTTCGCCGCGCACGTGGACGGGCGGATGGTGGGCGGCGCGGTGGTCGCGTTCGACACGCCCGGCGTGCACATGCTGGAGGAGCGCGACGACCTGGCGGTGCTGTGGGACATCCGCGTGCTCCCCGCCGCGCGCGGCCGCGGCGTCGGTGCCGCGCTGTTCCGCGCCGCCGAAGCATGGTCGCGCGCCCGCGGCTGCCGGCAGATGAAGATCGAGACGCAGAACATCAACGTCCCCGCGTGCCGTTTCTACGCGCGGATGGGATGTGAGCTGGGCGCCATCCGCCGCTTCGCCTATCCCGATCTGCCCGATGAAGCGCAGTTGTTCTGGTACCGGGATTTGACGGCGGGGGAGCGGTAGAGGGGACGCGGTGCATGCGGCGGCGGCCCCCTCCCCCCGGCCCTCCCCGCGCTCCGCGGGGGAGGGGGAGAAGGCAACAACGACGGAGCGTCACGCAGACTTTTCACCTTCTCCCGCGACACGGGAAAGGGTGAGAATTCGCCAACGGCCGCGCGCCACGCCGACCTCTAACCCTCTCCCGCGAAGCGGGGGAGGGCGAGCGCTCTCAGGCGCGGGGCGGGGGCCACGCGGCCCCCGCCGAAGCGCATCGTAGCCCTTTGCATCCAGAACGCGATCGAAGGTATGGTCCAGATCCGCCCCGCCACCCTCGACGATGCCGACGCGCTCGCGGCGCTGCTCGCCGACTACCTGCGCGAGCGGCACCCGGACCACGCCGGCACCACCGCCGACCAGCTTCGGCGCGACGTGCTGGGCGAACCACACGGGCAGCGCGTTCTGCTGGCGGAGAACGGCGGCAGGCCGATCGCGTTCGTCGCGTGGGACGCCGTGTACGACATGCACTGGGCCGCGAAGGGCGCCCAGATCGCCGACCTGTAGTGGAGCCCGGGAGCCGCGGCCACGGCGTCGCCCTCGCGCTGGTGGCGGGCGTGTGCGCGCAGGCGCAGGCGGGCGGCGCCGTCTTCCTGCGCGGCAGCGCCTTCGACCGCGCCTCCGCGACCGGCCGCTTCTACGAGCGCATCGCCGTGGCGCACGACTCCGCCGAGTGCCACTGCGGGGGCCGCGCCTTCCGCCACCTGGCGGGGCTCCACGGCGCCCCCATCCGGCAGATCGTGCGCTCCCTGCCGCCGCGTGAGTGGAACTTCACCGCCTAGACACGCCAATGCCCGTGGATCCCGAGAACGCCGTGGTAAAGCTGTGCGTGGACGGCCTCCGCGCGGAGGGCGACGGCCGCGGCGACGACGCCCGGGCGCTTTTCCAGCAGGCGTGGGGTGCGTCGGCCGACGATCTCGACGCGTGCATCGCGGCGCACTACCTGGCGCGGCACCAGCCGACACCCGCCGACACGCTGTGGTGGAACCAGGAGGCGCTCCGCCGCGCGGACGCCGTGGGCGACGAGCACGTCCGCGAGTTCTATCCTTCGCTGCTGCTGAACGTGGCGGACTCGCACGAGAAGCTGGGCGAGCCGACGGCCGCGCTGGAGCACTATCGCGCCGCCCTCGCCCGCATGGACGACCCCGGCGCGCCGCCGCACGAAGCACACGTCCGCGCCAGCGTGCTGCGCGCGCTCGAGCGGCTGGGCGGCGCCTCTGGCGCATCGGCGGCGGCGGGGTGAGCTTTGGCGTCCCTGCCGCGCGGAGGTAGCCGCGGGCCCCATCCAGGCCGATCGACCCCGCCCCGCGTGCTCTCGACCGACGCCCCGACCACCCTCACCCGCGCCACGCTGCTGCAGGGCGTGCGCGAGCTCGCCGCGCGCGACGCGGGGCTGGGCGCCATCGTCGCGCGCCACGGCCCCCCGCCGATGTGGGGGCGGCCGCGCGGGTTCGCCACGCTGGTCCGCATCATCCTGGAGCAGCAGGTTTCGCTCGCCTCGGCGGCGACGCTGTTCGCGCGAGTAGAGCGGGAGCTGGGCGGGGCGATGACGCCGGCGGTGGTGCGCGCGGCGGGGTTCGCGGGGCTGCAGGCGCTGGGGCTCACGCGGCAGAAGGCGGCCTACGTGGCCACGCTCGCCGACCGCGTGGCGGACGGGTCGCTCCGGCTGCCGTCGCTCGCGCGGCTGCCGGACGCGGAGGTGGCCGAAACGCTGGTGCGCGTGCCGGGGATCGGCCCGTGGACGGCGTCCATCTACCTGCTGATGGCGCTGCGGCGGCCGGACGTGTGGCCGCTTGGCGACCTCGCGCTGCACAAGGCGATGGCGCGCCTCCCCGACCACGCGCGCCTCCCCACCAGCGACAAGGCGGCCGCGTTCGCGCTGCGCTGGCGGCCGTGGCGCGCGGTGGCGGCGCGCATCCTCTGGCACGCCTACCTGTCCGACCGCGCGCGCTGACGTCCGCCGCATCGGCGGACGTTCACACGGACCTTGGAGAGATTTCGATCTCTCCGAAATGCGTCGTATCAAACGAGTTGGGCTTTATGGAAGAGGATGGACGGAGAGCGATGACGCGGATCGACAGCGGCGGCGGGGACGCCGGATTCCACCTGCGGCTCGCGGAGCCGGAGGACGCGGCGGCGATCCTGGAGTATTTCCGGACGCTGGGCGGCCAGACGACGTTCGTGACCTTCGGCTCGGAGGGGATCCCGCTGGGCGAGGAGGCCGAGGCGGCGTTCATCGCCCGCACCCGGAGCCGCGACAACGCGATCTTCCTCCTGGCCGTGGCGCCGGAGGGGATCGTGGGCGCCCTCACCTACGCCGGCGGCGAGAAGGCGCGGACGCGCCACACCGGCGAGTTCGGCGTGAGCGTGCTGCGCGAGTGGTGGGGGCGCGGCGTGGGCCCCGCGCTGCTGGAGGAGATGATCGCGTGGGCGCGCGGCGGCGGCGTGGTGCGGAAGATCAACCTGCGCGTGCACGTGGACAACGTGCGGGCGATCCGCCTGTACGAGCGCCTGGGCTTCGTGCACGAAGGCCGCACCACGCGCGACATGTTCATGGACGGCCGGTTCGTCGACAGCCTGATGATGGGGCTGGAGATCGACCCCGAGCCGTCCGGCGAGTGACCGACGTGATTGATACCAGGTCACGTGATTGACTTTGCATTCCTCACCGACCTCGAACATGTCCATCCTGAGCTCGACTTTGGCCTTTTCGAAGGCAAAAGTGCATA
>DASQLJ010000736.1:0-7993 GCA_035630095.1 Longimicrobium sp. | reverse complement strand
CGCAGGCCGCCTGCGTGATCGCGGTGCACCAGGAGATCCACCTGCTCAGCTTCCGCACGGTCGCCGAGAACGTGTACCTGGGGCGCGAGCCGAAGCGCTGGGGGCTGGTGGACTGGGGGCGGATGCACGCCGACACCGCCGCGCTCCTGCAGCGGCTGGGGCTGGCGATCGACCCGGCGGCCACGCTCGGCGCGCTCAGCACCGCGCAGCAGCAGATGGTGGCGATCGCGCGCGGCGTCTCCCTGGGCGCGAAGGTGCTGGTGCTGGACGAGCCCACCAGCTCGCTCGCCGAGCGCGAAGTCTCGATCCTCTTCGACCTGATCCGCCAGCTCCAGGCGCAGGGCACGGCCATCGTCTACATCAGCCACCGGTTCGACGAGCTGTACGCCGTGTGCGACCGGGTGACCGTGCTGCGCGACGGCAAGCTGGTGGGCACCCACCGCATGGCCGACCTGGAGCGGCTGGACCTCGTCTGCCTGATGCTGGGCAAGGCGCGCGACGAGCTGCGCCAGGGCACCACCGGGTTCGCCGGGCACCAGGCCGAGGCCGAGGGCGCCGCCCCGCTGCTGCGCGCCGAGGGGCTGCGCCGCGGGCAGAAGCTGCGCGGCGTGACGCTGGACGTGCGCAAGGGCGAGATCCTGGGCGTGGCCGGCCTGCTGGGCTCGGGGCGGACGGAGACGGCGCGCGCCATCTTCGGCGCCGATCCGCCCGACGGCGGCGCCATGCAGCTGGACGGCAAGCGGCTCGACCCGAGGACGCCCGACGACGCCATCCGCGCCGGGATCGCCTTCGTCTCGGAAGACCGCAAGGGCGAGGGGATCATCCCTGAGCTCTCGGTGCGCGAGAACCTGACGCTGGCCGCGCTGCCGACGCTGGCGCGGCTGGGGATCGTGGACCGGGCGAAGCAGCGCGAGATCGTCGACCGCTTCATGAAGCGGCTGGGGATCAAGGCGACCAGCGCCGACCAGAAGATCCGCGAGCTCTCCGGCGGCAACCAGCAGAAGGTGCTGCTGGCGCGCTGGCTGTGCATGAGCCCCGAGCTGCTGATCCTGGACGAGCCCACGCGCGGCATCGACATCGGCGCGAAGGCCGAGATCCAGGCGCTGATCAACGAGCTGGCCGCCACGGGGCTGGGCGTGCTGATGATCTCGTCGGAGCTGGAGGAGCTGGTGGAGGGGAGCTCGCGGGTGGTGGTGCTGCGCGACGGCCGCAACGTGGCCGAGCTGCGCGGCGACGGCATCTCGCAGCAGTCGATCATCCACGCGATGGCCGAGGGCAGCGCGGCCGCCGCCCCCACGGCGCTGGAGAGCTGAGCGATGGAGGCAACCATGGCCGCGCGCCCGGCGCCGGGCGGCGGGACGGCCGGCCGGTGGTGGAGCGCGCTGGGCCCCACCGGCGGCGCGGTGATCGCGCTGGTGGCGCTGGTGGCGGCGAACTCGATCTTCACCCCCAATTTCGCGACGGCGGGGAACTTCTGGAACGTGCTGTTCCAGCTCTCGGTCACGCTGCTGGTGGCGGTGGGGATGACGCTGGTGATCGCCACCGGCGGCATCGACCTCTCCGTGGGCTCGGTGATGGCGATCTCGGCGGCGGTGGCGGCGGTCACGCTCGACCGCGGCCTCTTCGTGGCGATCCCGCTGGCGCTGGTGGCGGGGATGGCGGTGGGGCTGCTGAACGGCGCCTTCGTCTCCTACTTCAAGGTGCAGGCGATCGTCGTCACCCTGGCCACGCTGCTCGCCGGACGGGGGCTGGCGCAGGTGATCAACCGCGGCGGCGCGCTGCTGGCCATCGACGATTCCGGCTTCCTGGTGCTGGGCCGCGGCCACGTGGGCCCCGTTCCCGTGCAGGTGCTGATCGCCGCGGCGGTGGTGGCGCTCGCCATCTTCGTCCTCCGCTCCACCCCGTTCGGCCGCTACGTGCTGGCGGCGGGGGGAAACCCGGCGGCGGCGCGGCTGGCGGGCGTTCCCGTCAACCGCACCGTGGTCACCGTCTACGTGATGAGCGGGCTGCTGGCGGGGCTGGCCGGGCTGGTGGAGGCGAGCCGCCTGGGCGCCAGCGCCGCCGCGCGCATCGGCCAGGGCGCGGAGCTGGACGCGATCGCCGCCGTCGTCGTCGGCGGCACCCTGCTCAGCGGCGGCCGGGCGACGATCATGGGCACCGTGATCGGCGCGCTGATCATGCAGGTGATCGCCACCAGCTTCAACATGCTGCTGATCCCGTATGCGTGGGCGCTGGCGTTCAAGGCGCTCATCATCCTCTTCGCCGTCTACCTCCAACGCCCGAGGCGGGTCTAGTGGAACACCAGGGGCAGATCGGCGGCGGCGGCGCGCCGGCGCTTTCGGTGCGGTCGACGCGGCCCGAGGTCCCGGCGGGCGCCGGGAGCGGGGTCCCCGCGCCGCGGCCGCCGGCGCTGCGCGCCAGGGCCGCGGCCATGCTGCAGCGCCAGGGCGCCGTGGTGGCGCTGATGGTGGTGTGCGTCTTCGGCTTCGCGCGCTACGAGGCGTTCGCCACCCCCGAGAACCTGCTGAACGTGCTTCGGCAGAACAGCATGCTCGGCTTCGTGGCGCTGGGGATGACGATGGTCATCCTCACCGGCGGGATCGACCTCTCGGTAGGCTCGGTCCTCGCCGTCGCGGGAATCGTGGCGGCCAAGCTCTCCGGCCAGGGGACGCTGGTGGCGATCGCCGGCGGGCTCGCGGCCGGCGCGCTGCTGGGGACGCTGAACGGCGTGCTCATCACCCGCGCCCGCATCCAGCCGTTCATCGTCACGCTGGCGATGATGATCGCGGCGCGTGGCGTGGCGCTGGGGGTGACGGGGGAGAACTCGGTGCGGGTGGACCGGGCGGCGGCGGGGTTCCTCTGGCTCGGCCGCGGCCGCATCGTCGGGATTCCCGTCCCGGTGGTGCTGGCCGCGCTGGCGTTCGTCGTCGGCTGGATCGTGCTGCGCTACACGCGCTTCGGCCGCTACGTCTACGCCGCGGGCGACAACCAGGACGCCGCGCGGCTGCTGGGGCTGAAGGTGGACCGCGTGCTGATCGCCACCTACGCCATCAGCGGGCTGCTCGCGGCGATGGCGGGGATCGTCCTCGCGGGACGGCTCGGCGCGGGGCAGCCGGTGGCGGGGACCGGGTGGGAGCTGGACGCGATCGCCGCGGTGGTGGTGGGCGGCACGCTGCTCAGCGGCGGCCAGGGCGGCGTGGGCTCCACCGTCGTGGGCGTGCTGCTGCTGGGCGTGATCTTCAACCTGTTCAACCTGGAAGGCACCATCACCCCCTGGTGGCAGGGCGTGCTGCGCGGCGTCTTCCTCCTGGGCGTGGTCGTGATCCAGAGCCGCCTGCAGAAGCGCGCGACCCATGGCCACTGAGGTGGCTGCGGCCGTGACCCGGCTGGAAGTTTGGTCGATGCTGCGACGGTGCGCGCTCCTGTCGTTCCTCGCGCTCCCCGCCTGCGCCGGGCCGTCCGCGCCCGCTCCCGCGCCGGCGGCCGATCCGCGCGCCCCAGCCGGTCCGGCCGATGCGGCGGCGGGCGCGACGTACATCAACCCAGTGCTGGACATCGACTTCCCCGATCCCACGGTGATCCGCGCGCCGGACGGGATGTACTACGCGTACGCCACGCAGGGGGAGAAGGACGGGACGCCGGTGAACATCCAGGTGGCGCGCTCGCGCGACCTGGCGGCGTGGGAGCGGCTCGGCGACGCGCTGCCGGCCAAGCCGCGGTGGGCGAGCCGCACGCAGGACTTCTGGGCGCCGCACGTCTCCGAGCACGGCGGCACCTTCTACCTCTACTACTCCGCCAAGCCCGACGCGGCGCTCAGCGACACCACGCGCGGCCTCTGCCTGGCCGTCGCCACGGCCACGCGGCCGGAGGGGCCGTTCACGGACCGTGGCGAGCCGCTGCAGTGCGGCCGCGGCTTCGTGAACATCGACCCGATGGCGTTCGACGACCCGCGGACGGGGAAGCGCCTGCTCTACTGGGGCTCGGGGTTCGGGCCGATCAAGGTGCAGGAGCTTGCGCCCGACCGCATCTCGTTCCTGCCGGGGAGCGCTCCGGTCGACCTGATCCAGACCGTGCCGACCTCCGACTCCACCGGCTACCAGCGGCTGGTGGAGGGGGCGTGGGTCACGTTCCGCGCGCCCTTCTACTACCTGTTCTACTCCGGCGACAACTGCTGCGGCCCGCGCGCGCACTACGCCGCGATGGTCGCGCGCTCGCGCAGCGCCACGGGGCCATTCGAGACGCTCGCGCAGGAAACAGGCGCGCGGAACAGCGTGATCCTGGAGCGCCGCGGCCACTGGAACGCGCCCGGCCACAACTCCGTGATCACCGACGCCCGCGGCGACGACTGGATCGTCTACCACGCCGTGGACGTGAGTCGGCCGCGCTCCAGGCCGACGGACGACGTCAACACGCGCCGGGTGATGCTGATCGACCGGCTGCTGTACGTGGACGGCTGGCCGCGCGTGGACCGCGGCCCCTCCGCCGAGCCGAGGGAGGGGCCGGCGACGCGCTGAGCTTCGTCCGACGCGAGGCGCTACGGCTGGTCGACATCCCCCGGAGGCGGGCAGTACGGCAACCCGTCCTCGTCCCAGCGGAGCTCGACGAGGCAGGCGTTGCGGGGCGCGTCCGGCGCGCCGAAGCGGGCATGGGTGACCAGCCACTCGCGCCTGTCCGCCGCGCGGAACCAGTCGCAGTGGCCGGGCGCGTGGAAGCCGTGCTCCGGCAGGGAGCGCAGGACGAAGCCGCGCCCGTCGCGCGTCACGTTCACCAGCCGCCCCGCGCCGTCCTCGACCAGCGCGCCCACGGCGTAGAAGCCGAAGTAGCAGCCGCCGCTGTAGAGGTAGACGCGCCGCCCGCTGGGATTCAGGAGGCCGCCGACCGGTCCCTCGATCGTGCTCCAGCGGACGGTGTCGGTGCGCCAGTCCACGCCCGGGATGTGCTTCGACGGCATCCGCCGCGCATCGTCGAAGAGGTGCCAGTCCTCCGAGGGACGCGCGAGGACGACCGGGGGCGAGAGGACGCGCATGAGGTCGTCGCTCACCGCGACCTCCACGATGCCGGTGCCGAGGGGCTCGCCGTCCACGAAATCGGTGGCGTAGGCCATCCGCGGCGAGCCGTCAGGGCCGGGATACACGTCCGCGTCGATCGCGAAGTCGGTGTCCGGCGTGAGCACGTGGCCCGTGTCGACGAACGGGCCCTCCGGCCGCTCCGCGTCCGCGCGGCGGATCTGGTGGCCGATGTGCGCCTCCTCGCCGATGCCGGCGCCGTGCGAGTAGAGCATCACGTAGGGACGATCGAGCCCGGGGACATGGCGCACGCACGGCGCCCAGAAGGCGTGCCGCGTCGCGTCGCCTTCCAGCGATGGGCCCAGCGGCCGCCAGGTGGCCAGGTCGTCCGAGGCGAACACGGGAAAGGCGCCGGCCGAAGCGCGGCCGCCGCGGCCGTCGCTGGTCTCGTCCCGCGTGACGTAGACGTAGTAGCGGAACGCCGCCGGCACGCCGTCGGGGACGGCGAGCAGGCAGGGATCGCCCTGGTCGGCGGCTTCCGGGTAGAGGGGCCGGTAGCTCGCCGGCCCGCTGACACGCTCTGGGGATTGCATCTGATGAATCGGACTCGTGGTCGGACCTCGTTCGCCGGCGCCGGAACGGCACTGGCCGCCGCCGCGCTGCTCGCCGCCTGCGGGCCGGGTCGGACGGTGCCGATCGGCTCGCCGTCGCCCGGCCCGGCCGGGGTCTCGGAAGCGTGCACCTTCACGAACCCGGTCGCTCGCGGCGCCGACCCGTGGGTGGAGTTCCGCGACGGCTGGTACTACATGGCGCAGTCGAAGAACGCGGACGGCCAAAATAGCACCATCTGGGTTTTCCGGTCGAGAAAGCTCACCGATCCCATGCGCGACAGCGTGAAGGTGTGGACCTCGCCCGGCACCGGGTGGAACCAGACGCACGTGTGGGCCCCCGAGATCCGCCACGTGGACGGCCGCTGGACGATCTACTACGCCGCTGGCCGCCCCGGCCCCGCCGACGCGCCGTTCATCCACCAGCGCGCCGGCGTCCTCCGCGCGACCGGCGACAACCCGCAGGGCGCGTACGAGGACCCGGGCCAGCTCGACACCGGCGGCGACGTCGCCAACCACGCCGACGACGTGTGGGCGATCGACTTCACCGTGCACCGGCTGAACGGGCAGCTCTACGGCTTCTGGTCGGGGTGGGAGAACAACACGCCGCTCGCGCGCACGCCGCAGTACATCTACGTGGCGCGCATGTCCGACCCGTGGACGATCAGCGGGCCGCGCGCGCGGATCTCGGCGCCCACCGAGAGCTGGGAGCGGCGCATGGATCCCACGGACGGGCTGGACCTGAACGAGGGGCCGCAGATCCTGGAGCGCAACGGCCAGGTGTTCATCATCTACTCCACCCGCGAGTCGTGGACGCCCGCGTACCGGCTGGGCCAGCTGCGCCTGAGCTCGCCGACGGCCGACCCGATGCTCCCCTCGAGCTGGACCAAGTCGGGGCCGGTGTTCGCGCAGGCGAACGGGGTCTACGGCCCCGGCCACAACGGCTTCGCCAGGTCGCCGGACGGGACGGAGGACTGGATCATCTACCACGCAAAGGTGGACACGGGGCCCAACTGGAACCGCGTGATCCGCCTTCAGCGCTTCACCTGGCGCGCGGACGGGTCGCCCGACTTCGGCGAGCCGGTCGCGTCCGGCGTGCGGCTGCCGGTGCCGTCGGGCGAGGCGTGTGAGCGCTGAGGGGCGGGGGTACGAGGTGGAAGACGGCATGAGCTTCCCCAGGCCCCACTTCGGCTTCGGCGTGCCGGACGCGCTCGCGGAGCAGCCGCACCGGCGGCTGAACCCGCTCACCGGCGAGTGGGTGCTGGTCTCGCCGCACCGCGCGCTGCGGCCGTGGCAGGGGCAGGTGGAAGAGGTGCCGGCGGACACGCCCGAGGCCTACGACCCCACCTGCTACCTCTGCCCCGGCAACACGCGCGCGGGCGGGCACCGCAACCCGGACTACGCGGGCCCGTTCGTCTTCGACAACGACTTCGCGGCGCTGAAGGCGGATTCGCCCGAGGTTCAGATGAACGTCGAGGACATCCTCGTCGCCCGCGGCGAGACGGGGGTGGCGCGGGTGATCTGCTTCTCCCCCCGGCACGACCTGTCGCTGCCGGAGATGGAAATCCCCGCCATCCGCGCCGTGGTGGACGTGTGGGCCGACGAGTACGCGCGCCTGGGGAGCCGGCCCGACATCGGGCACGTGCAGATCTTCGAGAACAAGGGCGAGATGATGGGGTGCAGCAACCCCCATCCGCACGGGCAGATCTGGGCGCAGCGCTCGCTGCCGATGGCCGCGGCGCGCGAGCTGGCGCACCAGGCCGAGCACTACCGCCGCCACCGGCGCACCCTCCTCGACGACGTGCTGCAGGTGGAGCTGCGGGCGAGGGAGCGCCTCGTCCTGGAGAACGACACCTTCGCGGTCTTCGTGCCCTTCTGGGCCGTGTGGCCGTTCGAGACGCTGGTGATCAGCCGCGAGCCCGTGGCCGACGTCACCGCGCTGGACGACGCGGGGCGCGACGGCCTGGCCGACGTGCTGAAGCGGCTGACGGCGCGCTACGACAACCTGTTCGGCGTCTCGTTCCCCTACTCGGCCGGCCTGCACCAGGCGCCCACCGACGGAGAGGACCATCCCGAGTGGCACCTGCACATGCACTTCTACCCGCCCCTGCTGCGCTCGGCCACCGTGCGCAAGTTCATGGTGGGCTACGAGATGCTCGGCGAGCCCCAGCGCGACGTGACCCCCGAGTCCAGCGCCGAGCGCCTGCGCGCCGCGTCGGAGACGCCGCGGGCGAGACGGGGCGGATGATGCCGGCCCTCTCACCGGCGGCTGAAGCCGCAGCAACAACTACGAGAAGCCTCGCAAACGGCGCGAGGCTCCACGGGCTGGGGGCGGCATCGCGGCTGCGGCGCATGATCGAAGTGATGCCAATGCCGTCG
>DASQLJ010000735.1:0-6845 GCA_035630095.1 Longimicrobium sp. | reverse complement strand
CCCCCAGCCCGATCCCCGCGGCGCCGCGGATCACCGTGCCCTCGAAGCGGCCCAGCGTGCCCAGCGCAACGGCGGGATAGGCCGTGCTCGCGGTGGTGTCCACGCGTGACCGGCTGATGCTGGCGCCGCGGCCCAGCAGGTAGAGCCCCGCCCCGGCCTGCCGGAACACGGAGCTGTCGATGGCCACCGCGTTCGAATCGAAGCTGGCCACCGCCCACATGATCGCGTTGATGTTCTCGAGCCGCACGTTCTTCAGCGAGCTGGCGCTGGCGGGGTGGCCCCAGAATCTCAGCCCCCACCAGCCATCGGCCGGGTCGCGGGCGGTCAGCACGATGCGCGCGGAATCGAGCCCGTCCGCCGTGAGACGGCCTCCGTTCCGTACCCCCAGGTGGCCCTTCCGCCCGAAGCAGACCACCACGCCCGGCTCCAGCGTGAGATGGCCGGCGCCGCTCACCGCGATGAGCGAATCGACACGATGCGGGTTGTTCGCGCGGGTCCACGTGACCGCCGCCGCGATGGAATCGAGGTGCGTCTGCCCGCCGAGCGCATCGTCGCAGGCGGGGTTGAGCACCGCCGCCGGGCCGCGAGGGTGCGCGCGGCCGCCGCCACCGGGCTGCACGGGATTGTCCTGTGCGCACGCCCCCAGCATCGCGCAGGCCGCGGCGACCGCGAAGACTTGTGTCGGCCTGATCGGAAAGGTCCAGCGGGTCGGTTGGTCGATCCCATTCCGCGTGCTCATGGCCGCCTCCTTCCACCCGTGGTGGGGGAGCCCGGGACGCAGCGTTGGCCCGCGGAGTTGATCGAGGGTCGAGCGGTGATGCGCCCGGGCGAGAACCTGGAAGCCGCTCGCAAACCGGTCCTGGACTCGCCTGGCGGAACCGGCTTCGACCGGAGGCGCGCGGGGAGAAGCGGATGTTGATGCGGCTGACGAACAGTGCCCCACCCTCTCCTCATAAGTCAATCTTTACGAAATGCGCCGTCCCGTCTCGGATCTTATATTAGCCAAACGCGACAGGGGTGACGCACGACGCGTCACCCCTGAACTTCTTTCCGTCGTTTCGGGCTACCGGTTCGCGCCGGGCGTGGGATAGACGGGCCGGCTCTCGTGCCCCTCGCGGTCCACCGCGGCGACGGCGAAGAAGTAGTTGTCGATGACGATGCCAGGGAGCGTGGCCTCGGCGACGTTGCCGGGGAAGAAGCGCGAGAACTGCCACGTCGCGCTCTCCGGCTCGCGCCAGTAGACGCGGTAGCCGGCCAGGTCCGGCGCGCTCACCGGCTTCCAGCGCAGCACGGTGTTGGGCGAGACCGCGCCGGCGACCGTCACGCTGTCGGGCGAGGGCGGGGCCCAGGCCAGCGACGCGAGCGAGGCCGCGTTCAGCGCCGCCATCTTCGCCACGTAGGGGTAGTCCACCATGTCGGGCGTGTCGCCGTAGCGGATCCCGTTCTCCACCCGCACGTCCTGGTGCTGCCGGGTGTAATCCTCCCACACCTCGGTGACGCGGACGGCGGGGTAGCCCTGGTTGAAGAACGGCGTGTGGTCGCTCCCCCGGCCGAAGCGGTCCAGCCGGTAGATCATCATCACGTCGAGGTTCGCCACGTAGCGGGTGGCGATGGCGTCCAGGTAGCGCATCAGCTCGCGGCTCGGGGTGTCGAGCTCGCCGCCGGAGTAGAGGTAGCGCCGCAGCTCGGCCGCCGTGGCGGTGGTCTGGATACCAGGGCCGAAGACGCGGGCGCGGGAGTTGTCGGCCACGCCGCCCATCCCCCGCGAGTTGCCCACGATGTCGTTGTTCAGCACCCCCTCGATCCGCCAGTTGCTCGCCTTCGCGAAGCGCGCGAAGATCTCGCCCCCGTTCAGCCCCTGCTCCTCGCCCGCCAGCGCCGCGTACACGATGGTGCCGTCGAAGCGGTACTTCGAGAGCACGCGCGCGGTCTCCAGCGCCACCGCGGTGCCCGACGCGTTGTCGTTGGCGCCGGGTGCGTCGCTGGTGCTGTCCATTACGTCGGTCACGCGCGAGTCGTAGTGCCCCTGCACGATCACATAGCGCTCCGGGTCCGTCCTCCCGCGCTGGATCGCGACCACGTTCACCACGCGCGTGTCGCGGTTGACGCGCGAGCCCGGCGCGGTGCCGGCGGGCACCACGTCGCCCACGTAGCGCACCTCCAGGCACCCGCCGCACGCCTGCGAGATGCGCGTGAACTCGTCGAACAGCCAGCGCCGCGCGGCCCCGATCCCCCGCGTGCGCGAAACCGTGTCCGACAGCGTGTGCCGCGTGCCGAAGGCCACCAGCCGGCGGATGTCGGCCTCCACGCGGCTCGCCTGGGTGGCGGCGGCGATCTCGCGCAGGCGCGCGTCCTCGCCCGGGGGCGTGGCGCCGGCGGGGGGTGCGTTCTGCGCCGCGGCGGCGGTGGCGGCCAGGCACGCCGCGGCGGCCAGCGTGAGCGGTCGGATGCGCGGGGTCACGTAAGCGTCCTCCGGAGGTCGGTGAATGGGAGAGGGTCAGGCGGGCGCGATGCCGCGGGGCGGCCCGGCGGCGTCGATGCGCGCCAGCAGGTCGGCCAGCTCCGCCTGCATCAGCGATTCCAGCCGCACGTCGTGCTCGCCGAACTGCAGCGTCTCGGTGACGCGGTTGGGGATCACCACGCAGTACATCCCCGCGCGGCGGGCGGCCAGCGCGCCGTTGGGCGAATCCTCGAACGCCACGGCGCGGGCGGCGGGCACGCCCAGGCAGCGCAGCACGCTCAGGTACAGGTCGGGCTCGGGCTTCACGCGCTCCACGTCGTCGGCGGTGCGCAGGCACTCGAAGTAGTGCAGCAGCCCCAGCCGGCGGAGCTGACCCTCCACCCACTCTCGCGGCGAGCTGGACGCCAGCCCCACCCGCAGCCGCAGCGACTTGGCCGCCCGGAGCGCCTCCTCCACGCCGGGGATGGCGCCCTCGCCCTGGATGCGCTCGTGGAAGCGCGCGTGCCGGCGCCGCTCGGCCTGCTCACGATCGATGGTGACGCCCGTGCGCTCGTGCAGGTAGGCGTAGGGATCGAAGTACCCCGCCTCGCGCCCCACGCAGGCGCCCCACACCTCCAGCGGCAGCTCGGCGCCGTGCTCTGCGAACAGCTCGCGCACGCACTCGTACTCGTGCGACTCGCTGTCGAAGATCAGCCCGTCGAAGTCGAACACCACCGCTTCGATCAAACCGCACCTCCCCCTCGGGAATTTCGTCGGATGGAGGAGACAACATAGGCCCCGCCGCGCCCCGCGCCACGGTCCGCCTCCACGGTGGATGACGACAGGCGGTCGAGCACGGCGCCGTCCAGCGGGGCCCTCACCCTGCCGCTTCGCGGCTGTCCCTCTCCCCAAACAGCCTGGGAGAGGGACCGGGGCTCGCTTCGCTCGCGACTCCTTCGGTGTGTACGGAGGCCGTGGGCCGCGGACGAACGCCGTGAAGTGGGCGCGGCCGACGCCAACGCACTCACGCATCAGTTCGAGCGCACTCACGCACCCGTCGCGACGGCCGGCGAAGCGAAGGGCGCGGCGATTGCACCCCGCCGGTCGCATCATTCGATCCCCCCAACACGATGGAAACGGAATGCCGGATACGGAGCAGCAGTACGACGTGATCGTGATCGGCGGCGGGCCGGCGGGGCTGGCGGCGGCGCTCTGGCTGAGCCGCTACCGCCGCACCGTGCGCCTCTTCGACGCGCAGGACCCGCGCAACAAGGGCACCTGGGCCGTGCACGGCTACTTCGGCGTGGACGATCCCTCGCCGCTGGAGTTGCGCCGCATCGGCCGCGAGCACGCGGTGGCGGCCGGCGCCGAGTTGGAGGCGGCGGTGGTGAAGACGGTGGGCGGCGAGAAGGACGACTTCGTGGTGACGCTGGAGGACGACCGCGAGTTCCGCTCGCGGCGGCTGCTCTTCGCCACCGGGCTCAAGGACATCAAGCCCGAGATCCCCGGCTTCGACGAGCTCTACGGCACCAGCATCTGGCACTGCCCCGACTGCGACGGGCCGGGGGTGGTAGGGAAGAAGGTGGGGATCATCGGCTGGGGCGAGTCGATCGCCAGGTACGCGCTCTACTTCCTGATCTGGACCGAGGACCTGACGGTGCTCACGCACAGCCACGCCAAGGACATGTCGCCCGAGGCGTGCGCGACGCTGGCCGAGCACGCGATCGGCGTGAACCAGAAGGCGATCACGCGGCTGGAGGGGACGGACGGCAGGCTGGAGCGGGTGGTGTTCCACGACGGCACGAGCGAGGCCTTCGACGCGCTCTTCTTCCACATCGCCACCGGCGCCGGCTCCACCCTCCCGCAGGACATGGGGTGCGAAACCGACGCCGACGGTATCCTGGAGGTGGACAAGGAGTTCGCCACCAGCGTCCCCGGCGTCTACGCCGCGGGCGACATCACCCCCGGCACCCGCCTGGTGGTGCGCGCCGCCTACGAGGGCACCCGCGCCGCCATGGGCATCCACAAGTCGCTGATCCCCGCCGAGGAGAAGGTGACGAAGAAGCGATGAGGGAGGGAACCCTCCGAGATGGCGGTGGACGTCGCTGCCGCGATGCCGCGTCGTGAAGCCTCGCGCAGTTTGCGAGGCTTCTCGTAGTTGTTGCCGCGGCTTCGCTGCAACAACCACACGAAGTCCGCCTTCGCGGACTACCGGCACTTGTGCTGCCGAGGTGACGGGGCACGACACTGTCGTCGATTTTGCCTCCGCCGGATGGTGGCGCGAGAGATCGAGCCTCCGAGTGCATCCGAAGTAGCCGGGAGCGAAGCGACCCCAGGTCCCTCTCCTGCAGTTCGGGAGAGGGACAGGCGCGCAGCGCCAGGGTGAGGGCTGGAACGGATCGGGCGCGCGGCTGTATCGTCCCGCTGCAGGTGCGCGCGCGTGATCCTCCGACCGGCGGAGCGCGCCCGGCGGCTCGAACTGCTGGCGTGCGCTGGGGTTTCGCGGCATCTTCCGCTCGCCGGCACCCGTGCCGCGCGCCGGGCGCGCGGGATGCAACCTTGTCGAGGCCGTGGCGTACCAACGATGGAGCGGGTATCCCAATCCCCCCGCTCCTCTCCAGCCGCGGGGGATGCGCGCGTAGGGAACCGCCCTACAGCCCGTCGCGCGTGTCCCGATGGTGCCGCAGCGCGCGGGGCGCTTCCTTTCCCCGCGTGAAATCCACCGCCGCCCACCCAGCCGTGCAGCGCACCGCCACGCACCGCTCGACCGCCCTGCTGGCCCTGCTCTTCTTCCTGTTCACCTGGACGGGGGAAGCGCTGGGCGTGCACGGCTGTCCGCACCACGACGCGGTGCCGGCGGCCGCGGCGGCGCAGGCGGAGCACGGCCACCACGGCATGCAGGCGGGGGAGCACGACGCCCCCGCGCCCGAGCACGGCGACTCGCACGCCTGCACCTGCCAGGGCACCTGCCCCTCCGTCATCGGCGGCGCGCTCCCGCCGGTGGGCGATTCGTGGCGCCGCGTCGCGCCGGCGGCCGTCTCCCAGGCGGCCGCGCCACGCGCCGCTTCCATCGTTCCCCGCCTCGTCCCGTTCTTCCTCCCGTACGGCCAGGCTCCTCCCCCGCTCGGCTGAGCTCCCCACGCAAACGACAGCGCGGCACTCCACCGCGGGCGCACCTCCGTGCCCGCGGGCGCCGCATGCGATCCGCTCGAGCCGAGGCACGCGTGTCCATCAAACGTACGTACAGGAACATCCACCGCGCGGGGGCCACGGCCGCCGCGCTCATCGCCGCGCTCGCGGCGGGGCCCGCCTTCGCGCAGGCGACCGGGTCCGTCGAAGGGACCGTCACCGCGCGCGGCACCGGGGCGCCGCTGGCGGGCGTCAGCATCGCGGTCGACGGCGGCGCGCCGGTCGTCACCAGCGCGCAGGGGCGCTTCCGCGTCGCGCGGGTGGCGGCGGGGGCGCACGTGCTCACGGCGGCGCGGCTGGGGTTGGCGCCGGCGACGCTGCCGGTGACGGTGGCGGCGGGGGCGACGACGAACGCCGACCTGAAGATGGCGGAGGAGAGCACGGTGCTCCCCTCGCTGGTGGTGAGCAGCACGCGCGAGGTGCGGCGGCTGGGCGAGACGCCCGCGTCCGTCGGTGTCGTCTCCTCCGCGGCGCTGCGCGAGGCGCGGCCCACCCACCCGGGCGAGGTGATGGGGCAGGTGCCGGGCGTGTGGGTGAGCGTCACCGGCGGCGAGGGCCACACCACCGCCATCCGCCAGCCCAAGACCACCAACGCCGTCTACCTCTTCCTGGAAGACGGGGTGCCCACGCGCTCCACCGGCTTCTTCAACCACAATGCGCTGTACGAGGTGAACGTCCCCCAGGCCGACCGCATCGAGGTGCTGAAGGGGCCCGGCAGCGCCCTCTACGGCAGCGACGCCATCGGCGGGGTGATCAACGTGGAGACGCGGGCGCCCTCCGCGCGCCCGGGCGTGGAGGCGTACCTCGAGGGCGGCGCGTACGGGTGGGGGAGGATGCTGCTGTCGGGGTCGACGACGCGCGGGGCGAACGCGGTGCGCGCGGACGTGAACGTGACGCGCACCGGCGGGTGGCGGCAGGGGACCGACTACGCGCGCCAGAGCGGCACCCTGCGCTGGGACCACCACTTCCGCGGCGGCGCGTCGCTCAGGACGGTGCTGGCGGTGAGCCACATCGACCAGCAGACGGCGGGCTCGTCCACGCTGCTGGCGGAGGACTACGGCGCCAACCCCACCCTCAACTACACGCCGATCTCCTTCCGCCGCGTGTCGGCGCTGCGGGCGTCGGCGGCGTACGAGCGGCGGGGGACGAATTCGCTTGCCAGCGTGATCCCGTTCGTGCGCTGGAACAGCATGGAGCTGCTCCCCAACTGGTCGCT
>DASQLJ010000734.1:0-2148 GCA_035630095.1 Longimicrobium sp. | reverse complement strand
TCCCGCGCGGGACCCAATCTCGGTCGGAGGACTGCGGCGTGCCAGGGATGCGCCGATCGGAATCGATCGCGGCCGGGCGATGTGGGGCAGCAGAAGACGGGAGGCCGGCGGATCGATCGTCCGCCGGCCCGTCGCTTCCATCATCTCCCGATCTCCCCGATGGCGCTCCACGGCGGGAGCAAGGCCGCCGGCGCCATCGTCATCCACGCACGCGTCACGACCCTTCGGACTTCGGGTTATCCGATCCGCCGCCCGATCGCGCCTCGCGCCGGCGGGCGGCGGAGATGCGGACGACGCGGTAGAGGTAGGCGGCCAGCGCGGCGAGGACGATGGCCGTGCTCGCCGGCCCCATGTAGCGCTCCACCTGGCCGAACTGGCTCCCCAGCAGCGCCCCCGCGTACGCCAGCGCCGCCGTCCACAACGCGGTCCCCAGCGCGGAGAGCGCCAGGAAGACCGGGAGCGGCATCCGCGCGAACCCCGCCGGCACGGAGACCAGCGAGCGGGCGAAGGGAACCAGGCGGCCGAAGAAGACGCTCGCCGGCCCGTGCCGGCGGAACCAGTCGACCGCGCCGTCCACGTCTTCCGGCGTCATGGCCAGCCAGGTCCCGTGCGCCTCCGCCCACCGGCGCAGGCGCTGGTGCGAGACCGCGCGCCCCACCGCGTACCAGAACGCCGCCCCGGCCAGCGACCCCGCGCTCCCCGCCGCGATCGTGGCCCCCAGCCCCGGGCCGCCCTGGACGGAGAGGTAGCCGGCCAGCGGCATCACCACCTCGGAGGGGAGGGGAGGGAAGACGTTCTCCAGGAACATCAGCAGCGCCACCCCCGGGAGCCCGCCCTCGCGCACCACGTCCATCACCCAGTTCTCCACGCACCCCTCTCCATCGTCGCGAGAAAGCCCCGTCGGCGCGCCGCATCCCCCTCCGCGCGGTCCGGCGGCGGGCTCAGTCGCCCACCTCGAAGGGGACGCGGTCCCGCAGCTCGCGGACGCGCCGGTCGAACGCCTGGGCCTGCTCGGGGGTGAGCACCGCGCGGATCTCGCCGTACGAGCCCGCCATGATCGCGCCGATCTCGGGGAGGCGCGCCTCCCAGTACGCCTCCAGCCGGTCGTCGCGGCGCTCCAGGATCTCGTCGATCCGCCCCTCCTGCTCGGCGGTCAGGCGCATCCCGGCGAAGAGGCGTGGCTCGGGGGGAGCGTCCTCGTCCAGGAAGTCGAACCAGTCCAGCCCCAGCGCCTCCTCCGCCGCCATCCCGGCCACCCCGCCCACCGCGAAGGCGAGCCCCAGGAGGAGCGCGGCCACCGAGCGCGTCCGCCGGCTCACGGCGCCTCCCCGCGGCTGATGGCGTGCAGCAGGTCGGCGCCGCTGGGGGCCGGGGCGCCGCGCGCCCACCCGGTGGAGAGCGCCACCAGCCCGCGCACCGTCTCGCGGCGCTCCTCGCGCCCGTCCAGCGCCGCCTCGGCGCCGGCCACCAGGAGCACGGCAGCGGCCGCGGCGGCCAGGAGCGGGCGCGTCCACCCGGCGATCACGGCCAGCGCGTCCTGCTGGCGCGCGCGCGTGGCCAGCACGGCGTCCACGCGGGCGCGGGTGCCGTCCATCACGGCCCGCCAGCGGGCGGGCTCCGGGTCCAGCGGCGAAAGGTCCAGCCGCTCGTCGTCCATCAGTCCTCCCGGTCGTCCAGGGGCGAGAGCAGGGCCCGGAGCCGTTTCCGGGCGTAGTGCAGGTGCGATCTCACGGTTCCGGGGGGCAGCTCCATCCGCTCCGCGATCTCCTGGTGGGTCCACCCCTCCAGGTCGTGCAGGAGCACCACCTCGCGCCGGTCCTCGGGGAGCTCGGCCAGCGCGTCCAGCAGCCGGCCGCGCAGGTCGGCGCGCTCGGCCTGGCGCGCCGGCGAGGCCTCGGGCGACTCCACGGAGACGGCGTCGATGGGGATCACCTTCCGCCCGGCGCCGCGCAGGTGGTCGCGCGCGCGGTTGCGCACGATCTGGAAGAGCCACGCGCCGAAGCGGTCCGGCTTGCGGCAGTCGTCGATCCGCGCGATGGCCGACACGAACGCGTCCTGGCAGACGTCCTCGGCGTCGGCCGGCTCGCCCACCACGGCCAGCGCCACCGCGCGGGCGCCGCGCAGGTACCGCTCGGCCAGCCGACCCGC
>DASQLJ010000733.1:0-3565 GCA_035630095.1 Longimicrobium sp. | reverse complement strand
TCCGTCAGCCCGAAGACGTGGATCAGCTCGCAGCCGACCTCGCGCCACGCGCGCAGCCGCTCGGGGAGCACCCGCTCGCCCCCCATCAGCACCAGCCGCAGGGTGGGCGGGAGCCGCTCCCCCTCCTCGGCGAGCCCGCGCACCCACTCGTGCCAGTAGGCGGTGGGGAGCTCGATCACGGTGACGGAGGACTGGGCGATCACCCGCGCCAGCTCCGCCGGCTCCAGCAGGTCGGCGCCGCTCGCCACCACCGCCGCGCCGCTCGCCAGCGCCGGGAACACCTCCTCCACCACCACGTCGAAGCCGGGGGAGGCGAACTGGAGCACCCGCTCCCCTTCCCCCAGCTCCAGCAGCCGCGCCATCTCCGCCGCGTAGCCGGAGACGCTGCCGTGCTCCACGGCCACGCCCTTGGGGCGCCCGGTGGAGCCGGAGGTGTAGATCACGTACGCCAGGTTCCCCGGCCCCGCCGCGCACTCCGGCCGGCCGTCGGGCTCGGCGTCGATGGCGGGGGCGTCGCCGTCCAGGCAGACGACGGCGCCGCGCACCCCCTCCTCCAGCCGCTCGCGCAGCGCGGCGGTGGTGAGCAGCACCCGCGCGCCCGAATCCTCCAGCACCCCCAGCAGCCGCTCGCGAGGGTACGCCGGGTCGAGCGGGAGGTACGCGCCGCCGGCCTTGAGCACGGCCAGCATCGCCACCACCAGCTCGGCCGAGCGCTCCAGGCAGAGCGCCACGACCGCCTCGGGCGCCACGCGCAGGCGCCCGAGGTGGCGGGCGAGCCGGTTGGCCCGGGCGTCCAGCTCGCGGTAGGTGAGGACGCCGCCGTCGTGCACCACCGCCGGCGCATCGGGCGTGCGCGCCGCCTGCGCCTCGAACAGCGCGTGCACGCAGCGCCCGCGCTCGGAGGGCCGGGCGGTCGCGTTCCACGCCGCCACCACCCGCCGCCGCTCCTCCGCAGACAGCAGCTCCAGCGACGAGAGGCGCGCGTCGGCGTCGGCCGTCATCGCCCGCAGCGCCGTCTCCAGCCGCGCCAGCACCCGGTCCACCGAGGCGGCGGTCGCGCGGGCGCCGTCGTGCTCGATGCGGACGAGCACCTCGGCGCCCACGGTGACGCTCACCGTGAGCGGGAAGCTCGCCTGCTCGAAGATCCCCTCGCGCTCGACCTCGACGGCCTCCTCGCCCTGGCCCAGCACGCCGCCCGCGGGGTAGTTGGCGAAGACCAGGATGCTCTCGAAGAGCGGGGTCCCGGCCGGCACCTCGCTCCAGCGCTGCACCTGCGCCAGCGGGGAGTACTCGTACTCGCGCAGCTCGGCCTGGCGGGCCTGCAGGGCGCGGAGCCAGTCCATCACCCGCTCGTCCTCGCCCACCCGCACGCGCACGGGGAGGGTGTTGATGAAGAGGCCCACCATCTCCTCCACCCCCGCCAGCTCGGCCGGCCGCCCCGAGACGGTGGCGCCGAACACCACCTCGGCCTCGCCGCCGGCGCGGGCCAGGTGCAGCGCCCACGCGCCCTGCACCAGCGTGTTCACGGTGAGCCCGTGGCGGCGGGCGTACGCCTGCAGCGCCGCGGTCTCCGCGCGCCCCAGCCGCAGGTCGCGGCGCCCGTAAGCCTCCTCGCGCCCGGCAGCCGGACGGTCTACGCCCAGCGGCGTGGGCGAGCGGAAGCCCTCCAGCGCGCGGCGCCAGTACCGCTCCGCCCGCGCCAGGTCCTGCCGCTTGAGCCAGGCGATGTAGTCGCGGAACGGCCGCGCCGGCGGGAGCGCCGGCTCCCGCCGCGCCACGTGGGCGTCGTACAGCGCCACCACGTCGCGGAAGACCAGGGGAACGCTCCACCCGTCCAGCGCCAGGTGGTGGTGCGTCCACACCAGCCGCCAGGCGGCGTCGCCGGTGCGGAAGAGCGCGATCCGCATGAGGGGCGCGCGGGCCGGGTCGAAGCCACGGGCGCGGTCGTCGCGCAGGAATGCCTCCATCCGCCGGTCCTGCTCGTCCGCGTCCACGCCGCGCCAGTCCTCCTCCACCAGCGGCAGCTCCACCGCGCGCCGCACCACCTGCAGCGGCTCGGGGACCCCCTCCCAGGTGAAGCCCGTGCGCAGCACCGGGTGCCGGTCCAGCACCCCCTGCCAGGCCCGCCGCAGCGCCTCCACGTCCAGCGCCCCGCGCAGCCCGAACCGGGACTGCCCGACGTATTCGCCGCTCCCCGGCTCGTAGAGCGCGTGGAAGAGCAGCCCCTGCTGCATGGGGCTGAGCGGGTAGATGTCGCCGATCAGGGCTTGCTTGCTCATCTGAACGCGCTGTGCCGGGCGCGCGTGGCCCGGACGTGGTGGATCGAAGGACGTGCTCCGGAAGAACCGTCCGCGGACGGCCGCGCGTCCGGCGGCGCCTGCGTGTCCCGGCTCGCTCCGCGCCCGGGGAGGGAACGGCGGGCGCCGGGGGATCCGGATCGGGATCGTGCTGGAATCGGGACCGGATCGGGATCGGGATCGGGTCGGGATCGGGTCGGGATCGGGTCGGGATCGGATTGGGATCAGATCGGGATCGGATCGAGAGCGGTCGGGATCGGGTCGGGATCGGATTGGGATCAGATACGGATCGGGATCGGCGGATGGAGGTCCGCCGATCCCCGCGAGGACGGCGCTAGTCGCCTTCCTCGGCCAGGAGCTGGGCCTCCAGGAGGGCCAGCGTGGACGGGTCGATGTCGACCAGCGGGAAGTCGGACGGGGTGTAGCCGCCCGCGTCGTCCGAGGTGCAGTGGTCGATCAGCGCCCGGAGCTCGGCGGCGTAGGCGTGCGCCAGCGCCTCCACCGTCTCGCGGCGGTGCACCCCCGCGCTGTACTGCCAGGTGACCTCCAGCCGGCCGCCCAGCACCGCGCCGGTCACCGCCAGGAGGTGCGCGCGCTCCGTCCGCGGGTCCACGTTCGGCCCCGCCGGCTCGGGGGCGAGGGCGAAGAAGCCCTCCTCGCCCGCGCTCCCGTCGAACTGGCCGAGGTACTCGAAGCGGACGCGCGCCCGCGGGAGCGCCGCCAGCGCCTCGCGCACCTCGGCGCGCGGGCTCAGCCAGCGCAGCGCGCCGTGCCCGATCCCGCGGTTGGGGACGGCGCGCAGCTGCTCCTTCACCGCCGTCAGCGCCTCGGCCTCGCCGGGGTGGCCGCGCAGGTCCAGGAGCACCGGGTAGAGGGTGGTGAACCACCCCACCGTGCGCGACAGGTCGATCCCCTCCAGGATCTCCTCGCGGCCGTGCCCCTCCACGTCCACCAGCACGCGCTCCTCGCCCGCCCAGCGCCCCAGCGTCCGCGCCAGCGCCGCCAGCAGCACGTCGTTGATCTGCGTGCGGTAGGCGCGCGGCACCTCCTGCAGCAGCCGGCGCGTCTCCTCCTCCTCCAGCCGCGCCGACACGCTCCGCCCGTCGGCCCCGGTGTTGGCGCCGCGGGGGAAGTCCTCGGGGAGCGCCCGTGGCTCGCCACGCGCCTCGGCCAGCCAGTAGGGGAGCTCGTCCTCGAAGCCGCCCGCCGCCACGTGCTCGGCCAGCCGCCCGGCCCAGCGCCGGAACGAGGTGGTCTTGGGCGGAAGG
>DASQLJ010000732.1:0-9629 GCA_035630095.1 Longimicrobium sp. | reverse complement strand
GGCGTGATGAAGCGGATCTCGGGCGCGGCGGCCGGCGGTGCGTGCGCCGCGCATCCCCCCGTGGACGCGGCGGCGAGCGCCACCGCCACGCGGCGAAGCCGGTGTCCGGCAAGGAGGTGGAGGACGCTACTCATGGACCTGCATCCGCGCGGGGACGGTCATGCGCAGCACGGCCTCCTGCCGGAAGCGCCGCTTGTACTCATCCGCGATCTCGCGCAGTTCGGCGTCGGCGGCCGGGCCGGCCGCGTGGACGACCTCCAGCACGAACGACTGCTCGCGATCGATACCGCCGGCGTCGTTGCGCCACTGCCCGTCCGCGCGGAACACCGTGAGCCCGGCGGGGAAGCGCGGCGTCACCACCTCGCCCAGGAACGCCGCCCACGCGCTGTCCGACACCGTCCCGCCGCCCGGGATCGACCGCCCGAAGTACAGCCGGTCGGCCACCGTATCGCCGAACGCGGCCTGCGTGCGCCGAATCGGGATCCCCACCTGCATCCCGGGTCCGCCCACCATGATCCCGGAGTTGGCGCACGCCGCGAAAGCGAGCGGAGCGGTGACGGCGAGAAGGATGCGGAGTCGCATGGTATCGAGCCGGTTGGCGAAGAGGGCGGCAGGGGTGGGCGATTCGCAAAATCGCGGAGGAAAGCTGCCGTCCCTCCGTCGCGGAGACAAGCGTGGCGAGCTCATCAGGCTGGAAACCGACCATTTCACACGGAGTACACGGAGTCAGCGGAGTTCACAGGAGAACGGTCCGTGGACTCCGCTGACTCCGTTGACTCCGTGTGAAACGTGTCTTTTGCCGATGTCCGATCACGCCCCTTTCAGCGGCGCAAGGAAAACGCCCGGGCGGCGGCTGCCGTCCGGGCCTTCTGCATCATCCGTCGAGCGGAAGCCGTCTCAGCCCGCCGCGGCGAGCGCCTCGGCTTCGGCGAGTATGCCGGCGGGGAGCACGGCGGCGGGGCGGGTGAGGCCGGCCTCCTCCATGATCTCGATCGCCTCGGCGCCGTCGATGGTCTCGCGCTCCAGCAGCGCCACCGCCAGCGCGGCCAGCGGCTCGCGGTTCAGCCGCAGCAGCTCCACCGTGTTGCGGTACAGCGTCTCCAGCAGGGTGCGCACCTCGCGGTCCATCCCGGCGTGCGCGTCGGGGCTCAGCGAGCCGGGCTCGCCGTCGTGGATCAGCAGGCCGGTGCCCGCGCCCATCCCGAGCTGGTACACCATCTTGCGGGCGATGCTGTTCACCTGCTGCAGGTCGCTCTGGGCGCCGCTGGTCACCGCGTGCGCGCCGAACACCAGCTCCTCGGCCGCGCGCCCGGCCAGGCCCTTCATGATCACGCCTTCCAGGTAGTTGCGGCGGTGCAGCGAGCGGTCGTCGCCGGGCGAGAAGAACGCCACGCCCAGCGCCTGCCCGCGCGCCTGGATGGTCACCTTGTGCAGCCCGTCCTCGGGCGCGCACACCACGCCGGCCAGCGCGTGGCCGGCCTCGTGGTAGGCCACCGTGCAGCGCTCGCGGTCGAGCGCGCGAAAGCCCTTGCGCTCCTTGCCCAGCAGCATGCGGTCGCGCGCCTGCTCCACGTGGCTCCACCCCACCCGCGTCTCGCCCTCGCGGGCGGCGGCGATGGCCGCCTCGTTCAGCAGGTTGGCCAGCTCGGCGCCGCTGGAGCCGGGGGTGAGCCGGGCCATGCGCGCCAGGTCCACGTCGGGCGCCAGCGGGATCTTCCGCTTCGTGGCGTGCAGCCGCAGGATCTCCTCGCGGCCGGCCGAGCTGGGCGTGCTCACGGTGATGGTGCGGTCGAAGCGGCCCGGGCGCCGGAGCGCGGCGTCCAGGTCGTCGGGCCGGTTGGTGGCGGCGATCACCACCACGCCGTCCAGCGGGTCGAAGCCGTCCATCTCCACCAGGAGCTGGTTGAGCGTGCGGTCGTCCTCGTTGTGGCTGCGGTTGCGGCCGCGGTGCCCGCCCAGCGCGTCGATCTCGTCGATGAAGATCACGCCGCCCTTCTTGCGCGCCTTCTTGAACAGCGCCTTGATGCGGTGCGCCCCCATCCCCACCAGGAACCCGGTCACCTCCGAGCCCGAGAGCGAGAAGAACGGCACCCCCGCCTCGCCGGCCACCGCGCGCGCCAGCAGCGTCTTCCCCGTGCCCGGCGGGCCCACCAGCAGCGCGCCCTTGGGGATGCGCGCGCCCAGCGCGGCGAAGGCGTCGGGGCGCTTGAGGAACTCCACCATCTCGCGCAGGTCCTCGGCGGCGCCCTGCGTGCCGGCCACGTCGTCGAACGTCGTGGTGCTCTTGCCGCCCTGGCCCAGCTCGCCGCCGTGGCTCCCCTTCATCTGCCGGAAGAGGAAGTAGCCGATCCCCACCAGCACCAGCACCTCCAGCGCCAGCCCGAGCATCCGCTGCACGCGCGACCCTTCGGGCGCGGGCGCCAGGGTGATGGCCACGCCGCGGGCCTGCGCGCGCTGCGCCAGCGCGTCCACCGTCTGCACCGGGTACTCCACGCGGAACTCGGGCGCGGACCCCTTCGCACCGCCCGCGCGGCGCCAGGTGCCCCGCACGTCGGCGCCGGGGCGCACGGTGATCGCCTCCACGCGGCCGGCGTCGATCGCGTTCAGCAGCTCGGAGTAGGCGACGACCGGAAGCTCGGGCGCGCGCAGGTGCGTGTACAGCTTCCACCCGCCCAGGGCGAGGAGGAGCAGCACCAGCACGCCGGCGTTGATGCGCGCGGCGAGCGGGCTCAGGTTCAGCACCAGCCGGTTGCGCGGCTGGTCGCCCGTGGCCGTGGCCGGTTCGGGCCGGGATTGGGGCGCCTTGGGCGCGTCGTCCTGATCGTGCAGCGCAGGGGGCATGGAGAAACTACGTGCGAAGATGCAAACGGCGGCAGCCGCCGGGGCGGCTCCGCCTGGTTCCGTACGATGAGGGCCCACGGCCGGATGCACGCACCGAAGTGCGCTCCCGGCCGTGACTTGGAAGATAATCACGACGCGTCCGGAACGGGAGTGCACCGTCGACGGCGATCTTGGAGCGGACGGTTCGGAGATCGAAACATTGTTCCAAGCTATGATCGGGTCATGAAATTGTAGCTCAGATTAACTGGCTAGCCACTCAAGTTCGAGAGGCATTCCGTGCTCACGGACCAACTCCTCGAACCGCTTCCGAATCTCGTTCTCGGTGGTCGAAAGTGCAGCGGCAGCCTGACGAACGCGGCTGGAGGTGACCGGCTCACGCGGGTCGATCCACGGGCCCATCCCGTCAAGATCCTGAGTGAGGAGGAGCGCCGATATCGATTCCCCCAGGCTCTTTGCATAGACCATGATCGCTAGCCTCCGGACTTCTTTGGTGGCATCGCCTCGAGCCAGACGTCGGACCACTTCAACGACTTCCGCCCGGTCGGCGAATTTCCCAAGTCCACTTACAGCCGCAGCACGCATATCGGCATTTGCATCCTGGTCGGCCGTTGCAACCATCAACTCGTAAACTCCCGAATTTTCTGCGAAGTGATGCGTGAGACCTTGGAACGCAGCTCTACGTACGCCCGTCACATAGTCAGGCTCAGCCCACTTGCAGAGGAGGCTGTAAGTCTCTGATCGATCGCTGAAGTGCTGCCACAATGCACGTACGGCTAGGCCGCTATGTGCCGGATCGTTGGCGCCGGCCAGGCTGAGGAGTGTCTCGAATGTCCGAGGGTCATGTCGGAAATGGATGGCGAGCTCGTCGACCGCGACCTGGCGGACGTAAGCACGCGAATCTTTTTGTGCCCGCGTCAGAATGCAATCGAACGTCTCAGGATGGTTTGAGAAGCTCTGTGCCAATGAAATCACCGCTTGGCCGCGTACGAGGGAAGATAGGTCCTCGGCCGCCACGTTGATGAGCAGGTCGAATGTACCGGTGAAGGTAGAAAAACCGGCGGCTAGAACTGTGATTGCCGAAATGCGCACGTTTTCGTCGCGATCCCCGCCGGCTGCATTCATCAACGCCTGGCAAACGTTCGGATCGGACAGTCCACTCAACGTCATGAGCGCGCCTCTCCGTTCGACCCAGTTCTTTGAGCGCGTCAGTTTGAATAGAGTAGCGCGGAGTGGGGCATCTGGTAGCCAGATCGTGCGGCCTAATGCCTGAAAAACTTGGAACTTATTATCGAAACGAGAGTCACTGAAGGGAAACCGGTAATTCTTCATACCCCCCTGGGGCCAGCTACCGGGCTCGACGGAGTTGATTCCGTTGGCCATTTCCGCCGCATCTACTCGTTGAAACGCGTAGTTGTCCGCGGATATCCAATGGGTAAGTGATGCCAGGATGACGGCGCAAGCACGTTCGACCGTTGAAAGGGCACGGGGCTCCATCTCACCAAGCGATTGCCACGCCAACAATAGACGGCGGTCGTCGTCAAAATCCAGGGTCGATCCGATCGGACAGATCGCGACAATGAGTTGCTCGGCTATGCGAGACGGAAGCTGCCCACATAGCAGCCGAATTACCTCGCTGTAGCTGTCGTCATCCACACGGGGGAGCACGTAATCATCGCGGAGCGCTTCGAGCGTGAGTTCCTGCGCCTCGAAGCGCTTAGTGAGTTCAAGTGCGCAAAGGTACTCCAGGAACGTACGGTGAACGAACCCGTAGAGACCGGGCCCCCGCGTGGTTAGAATCCAGTTCCGCTCCTGAAGCAGGCTCAACATTTCCTTGGCGGCGCGGCGCACTTTCTGTGGTGAGAATCGCCAGTCGTGCTCGAACCACTCGACCAGAATACCGCGCAAGTCCGCCTCACTGATGGCATTTGCGCGCAGCCCTTCTTTGCTCTCCTGCATCCGCCATGCGATTCGGCGCAGCATCAGCAGGGTGTCGCTCGCTTCGAGATCAACCAGCGGAGAGTCGGCGGAGAGTTCAAGTCCGCGGCGGTAGTCCCATGCGTAGCACAGGACCTCCAGCGCCTGCGCGTAGAGTTGCGTTCGGGAGCGCGCCAGGCGCTTGTGGCGCGCAATGATCGCCATGATCGTGAGGATCAGCGGGTTCCCCGCGATCGCTGCGAGCTGTGGGCGCCGCTTCAGCGTTTCGAGCAGGTCACCACGCGCCTGCGCAGCCTTTTCGGCCTCGCCGGGAAACGCAAGGGCGAACCACTTCTCCGCGAATACGTCGATCTGGCCCTGGTCGAGATCGTCCAGCGTGGCGATCTCGAATCCCGCCGCCTCGAACGACTTCGCGTCGAAACCCGCGATCCGCGACGTCACCAGCACTCGCGCCTTCGGAAACCGCGTTTCAAGGCCGATGATTTCTTCTACGACCCTGCGACGGCGCTTGACGTCGAAGATTTCATCGAGGCCATCCACGATCATAAGACTCGGGCGGTCTCCCAGTTGCGCATCTACGGTAGACCGATTGAATCCGAACCCCTGTGTCTCGCCGACATAGCCGAGGTAGCTCAGTAGATCCTCGCATCGGCCTTCGGCCTCGCGTGCGAGCAGATCACGCAACTCGACCAGCACCGGCCAGTGCCCATCCAGGGCCTGGTGCCATTCGCCATGTACGCTCTCAGGACTGGCGAGCGGATCGAGGAGCTGGAGCAGCACGAACCGGGTAAGCGACGACTTCCCGGCCCCGGGATCTCCCAGCAGCACCAATTTTCGGGCTTCCGGCCTGGCAAGCAGGTCAAGCGCAGGCAAACGTTCCTGGCGCTCCCAGCGAGCCTGCAATTCGCTCAGGAGCCGCTCCTCCTCGTCGGGGTCCAGCCCTTGTTTTTTCAAGTAGTCGCGTGGTAGCGACATGGCTGGACGGCTTCGGCGGCACGCCTGGGGGATGAACACCTGTGAGAGCTTTGGCGCGTCCACATCGCCGTCCAGCGCACCTGGAGCAGCGAGCGCAGTGAGATCGACCGCATCCCACCGTGTGCGGCAACGCTGTGCATAAATCCCCAGGTTTATTCCGGGAGTCGCCGGAAGCGCCGCGGGTACTCCCAAGCGCGCCCGCTCCCAATTCCGCACGGCTTCCACCACGCCTAATGCGAGCCGTTCGGGAGTGGACCAATCGACGTTCGCCACGCTGTCGCCCAGCACGCGCTCACGGAACTTCTTCTGCTTGCGCGGATCGCTGTCGTCGAGGACAAGGTCGACGGAAACCTTGAAGTCGCCGGGAGCTACGAACAGAAGCATCTCCCGCTCGGCTCCGCTTGCCGCTTCGTATTCCTGTTCGGTGATGGAAGTCTCGTCGCCCTGCGGTATGAAGCCGTAAAGGTGGCCGATGAGGCCGATGAAGAGGTCACATTCACGCGCTTCATCGATGCAGAACTGCTTTGGCGATGCCGCGCGAGCACCGAAGTCTTCCATGCAGCGCACCTCTACGCCGTCGAGGCGCCGCAGCCGGGCGATGACAGCGGCGCGGTACGGCTCGAGGTCTTTGAACGTGGAACTTAGGAAGACCTTCATACGTGTTTCGGAATGAGGGAAACTATCGAAGGGGACCGAGGTGTCAGCATTGGCGAAAAACAAGGATCTGCAGAGGACACTAAGTTTGTTGGCCACGCCAGCCAACACAAGCTCGAGGCGTGAGAAATCGGCGAAAATTACGTAAGCCGCCCGCAGCCACCTTCCCGACTCTACCGCGGCCTGCGGGGATGGAGGATGCGCACACGCTGCGGGCGATTCTGGGCTCCCCAGCACACCAGCCTCCCATTCATCGTCACGCCGCAGCTCCCACTCCCCAGCTCCACGTTCCCGGCGAGGGACGAGAAGCGGAGGTCCGGCTGGACGGGCACCGGGACGTAGTCGGCCGACGCGTCGGTCTGCGAGGCGGCACCCTCGGTCGGCCCCCAGCAATACGCCTCGCCCGCCACGGTGAGGCCGCACACGCGCCGGTGGTGCGCGGTGATCTCGCGGAAGCGCAGCGCGCCCGCGATCGCCACGGGCTCCGGGGCGCACGCGTTTCGTTCGCACCCCCCCGGGGGCGCGGCGCCCGCACCGTAGTGCTCACGCGTCGACCGCAGCCCCCAGCAGTACGCCTGCCCCACGGTGTCCAGCCCGCACATCCACCCGTCCTGGATCACCACGCGGGCGACGTCGGCGATGCCGGCCACGCGAACCAGCGAATTCACCGCCTCGCGCGAGGCGGGCGCCGCGAGGGTGCCGAGCTGCCGGGTGCGGTTGGAGCCGCGGCACCACGCCGCGCCCTGGTCGTCCACCACGCACACGTTCTCCAGGGGCCAGTCGGCGAAGGCGTCCAGTCCGAGCGCCCGCGCCCCGGGCCGAACGGGCTGCAGGGGCCCCAGCTCCCACCAGCGGTCGCCGCGCAGCACGTTGGAGCACAGCGCCTCGCCGTCCACCCCGATGCCGCACGTGACCCGCGAGCCCACCGCCAGCGTGCGGAAGCGCCGCGCGGGCTCGTACGGCAGCGGCAGGAAGCTGCAGCGCGTGCCCGTCAGGCAGGTCCCGGTCGCGCCCGACACCTCCGCGCCCCAGCAGTACGCCTGCCCGCCGTTCGCCAGTCCGCAGGTGCGCGACCGCCCCGCGCTGATCGCCTCGAAGCGCATCGCCCCGCCCGCGGCCACCGGCGTGTCGCTGGCGGTGGGGTAGCAGCTCCGGTGACCGCTCTCGCCCACGATGCCGCAGCGCTCCGGCGTGCGCGCGCCGAGCTGCGCGGCGTGGTTGTTCCCCCAGCAGAACGCGCTGCCGCGGACGTCCAGCGCGCAGGCGTGGTCGTTCCCCACGGAGACCTGCGCCCACTTAGGCGCGGTGTCGGGCGCGGCGGTCGTGGCGGACGTGGCGGACGTGGCGGACGTGGCCGACAGGGCGGCGGCGAGGAGGGCGGCGAGCATGGGGTGAACCGGGGCGGCGGGAGAACTCGCATTGGGAGATGACGGGGCGCGGCTGGCGGCGCAGAGTAGCGCGGCGGGCGCGGGGGGCACAAGGGCGCGGCGTGCGAGGGCCCTCGCTTGCCACGCCCTGCGGGCCCAATCATATTGTCACGCCTACGTTTCCGGCCTGATCCACACTGAGCACGACTCATCGAAAATGGCTACGCAGGGCAAGGATACGGACGTCGTCTTCCTCTCCGCCAAGCGCACGGGGATGGGCACCTTCGGCGGCGCGCTGAAGGACTTCAGCGCCACCGACCTGGGGGTGTTCGCCGCCAAGGGGGCTCTCGACGCCGCCGGCGTGAACGCCGCCGACGTGGGGCACGTGGTGTTCGGCAACGCGCTGCAGACCAGCGCCGACGCCATCTACCTCGCCCGCCACATCGGCCTGCGGGCCGGGCTGGGGATCGAGGTGCCGGCCATCACCCTCAACCGGCTGTGCGGCTCGGGGTTCCAGGCGATCGTCACCGGCGCGCAGGAGATCCTGCTGGGCGAGTGCGAGGTGGCGCTGTGCGGCGGCACCGAGAGCATGAGCCAGGCGCCCCACGTGATCCGCGGCGCCCGCTGGGGCGACCAGCGGCTGGGGCCGTCGGGCAAGTTCTACGAGGACATGCTGTGGGAGTCGCTCACCGATCCGTTCGCGGGGTGCAGCATGGCGGTGACGGCCGAGAACCTGGCCGACACGCACGGCATCGCCCGCGAAGACGTGGACGCCTACGCGCTCCTCTCGCAGCAGCGCGCCAAGGCGGCGTGGGACGCGGGCCACTTCACCGACGAGCTCACCCCCGTCACCATCAAGACGCGCAAGGGCGAGACGCAGTTCATGGCCGACGAGCACATGCGGCCCGAGACCACCGTCGAATCCCTTGGCAAGCTCAAGCCGTACTTCAAGGAGGGCGGCACCGTCACCGCCGGCAACGCCTCGGGGATCGGCGACGGCGCCGCCGCCGTGGTGATCGCCAGCGCCGACTACGCCGAGCGCAACGGCCTGAGCCCGATCGGCGGGCTGGTGTCGTGGGGCGTGGCGGGGGTGGAGCCGAAGCACATGGGGATCGGCCCGGTTCCGTCGTCGCGGCTGGCGCTCAAGAAGGCGGGGATGGAGCTGGAGCAGATGGACCTGGTGGAGGTGAACGAGGCCTTCGGCAGCCAGTACTGCGCGGTGGAGAAGGAGCTGGGGCTGGACCGCGAGCGCACCAACGTCTCCGGCGGCGCCATCGCCATGAGCCACCCGCTGGGCGCCAGCGGCGCCCGCATCACCGTGCACCTCCTGCACGAGTTGCGGCGCCAGGGGAAGCGCTTCGGCCTGGGCACCGCCTGCATCGGCGGCGGCCAGGGGATCGCCGTGGTGGTCGAGGCGTTCCCGGCCGCCGCCTCCTGAGCCCGCACACCGCGCCGCCGTCCGCTTCCGCGCGGGCGGCGGCGCGCCTGAACGGCAGATGAGCGACAATCTTCCCGCACCCGTTCCCGGCGGCTCCGGCCTTCCCGCGCGCAAGCTGTCCAGCACCGAGCTGGAGGCCGTGATCAAGCGCGCCGTGGAGCTGCAGACGGCGCGCGAGACCGACATGACCGACGGCCTGAGCGACGCCGAGGTGGTGCGCATCGGGCAGGACCTGGGACTGGAGCAGCACCTGGTGCGCCGCGCCATCGCCGAGGTGCGCAGCCGCCCGCCCGAGGAGCACGGGCTGGTGGCCGGGATGATGGGCCCGGGGATCGCCCGCGCCGCCCGCACCATCCGCCGCCCGGCGGTGGAGCTCGGCATCTTCCTGGAGAAGTACCTGCTGGAGGCCGAGTTCATGG
>DASQLJ010000731.1:0-9038 GCA_035630095.1 Longimicrobium sp. | reverse complement strand
GGTATGGAAGGCCTCGAGCGATCCGACGGGTGACGGAAACTCGACGCTCTCGAGCTCGCTGAGCGCATCGACCTGGGTCGGCTTCCCGGCGCGCAGCACCCACGAGGGCGTGGTGTAGTAGTCGAGCGCCCCCTCGAGCGAGTAGACGATCTGGTAGTTCAGCGGCGGCTCGGGGTTCTGCGGCAGGCCGCCCACCTTGATGCGCACCGCGCGCACCGTGTCCATCTGCCGGATGCCGTGCTCGGCCAGGATGTTCACCATCCCCGGCGCCAGGCCGCTGTCGGGCACGGCGCTCACGCCCTTTTCGCGCGCGCGGTCGTGCAGCCCCTTCTGCTGCAGCACGATGTCGGTGTTGCCGCCCAGGTCGCAGTAGTGGGCGCCCGAGTCGATCGCCGCCACCGTCATCCCCAGGTTGAAGTAGTAGGGGAAGGCGTTCATCACCGCGTCGGCGCCTTCCATCACGTCGCGCACGGCGGTGCGGTCGTTGGCGTCGAGCTTCACGGCGGTCAGGCGGCCGCCCAGGTGCGGCTGCAGGAAGTCCGGCAAACGGTCCACGTTCACGTCGGCGATCGCCACGTCGTGGTCGGTGTGCTTGAGCAGGTCGTAGGCACACGCGCTTCCCTGCTGACCCGCGCCCAGCACCAGCATCCGCATATCGGCAGCCCTCCTGGCTTGGTTTCCAATAAGTTCGAAGGTCCCGAACGCGGGGGCGCCGGGACACGGTGCGCGCAAGCGCGGCGTTTTTATCAGAGGCCGCGCGCGAGAGCGCGGAAGATAGCGGGCGGGTGCTGCGGGCGCAAAACCCCCACCGCGCACGGACGGGAAGCACGCAGGGCGCGCCCGCCGTGGGAGCGCGCCCTGCCTGGAAATCATCCGCGTCGCCGGGCGCCGCCGGCACCGCTCACTGCGCCCACATCAGCTTCAGGTCGCCGCCGTTCGCGCTGAACGACACCGTCACGCTGCTGGCGTTGTTGATCGGCGTCCAGACGAACGGCTGCAGCGGGGTGCCGGGGAAGGCGCCGTTCACGCCGTAGCTCACGGCGGAGCCCCCCGCCTGGGCGAAGTACAGGTAGAAGATGCTGGACGAGGGGTTGAACTGCGCCAGGCCGCTCCCCGTGATGTTCGGGCCGATCTGCCCCTGGACCATCACGTTCGCGATCGGGGCGACGGCGGCGTTGAACTGCTCGGTTGCCTGCGACATGGAGACCTCAGCAAAAAAGGGGATGGGGTGACCGCAACGGTCTGCTACAATAATATGTAGCAGATGAATCGGCAACCAAACCTTAGTTCCCCCGATTCACCGCGGCGCCCCTAGCGTCCCGACACCAGCTCCAGCACGTCTTCCTGGCGCTCCAGCAGCACGTCCGGGTGCTCGGCGAGAAGCGTGGCGCGGGGGAACGGGCCCCACAGCGCGGCGGCGGTGCGCGTCCCCGCCGCCCGCCCCGACGCGATGTCGTGCGGCGAGTCGCCCACGAACAGCGCCTCCTCGGCCGCGACGCCCAGGCGTTCCAGCGCGGCGAGGGCCGGCTCGGGGTGCGGCTTGGCGTTCTTCACGTCTTCGGGGGTGATGATCACCGGAAAGTGCTCGGTGAGGCCGCACAGGTCCATCCCGCGCAGCATGCTGCGCCGCAGCTTGCTGGTCACCAGCGCCAGCCCGATCCCCCGCCGCGCCAGCTCCGCCACCGTCTCCACCGCGCCGGGGAAGGGGCGCACCAGCTCGTCGTGCAGCGCGTCCTGGTGCGCGCGGTAGGTGTCCAGCATGGCGTCGTGCTCGGCCGGGGTGCGCGCGAAGCGGGCGATCTGCGTCTCCAGCGGCGTGCCGAAGCCGGCCAGCCACTCCTCGTCGGGCGGGGGCTCGCCCAGGTGCGTGGCCATGGTGTGGCGGTAGCACCGCATGATCAGCTCGGTGCTGTCCGCCAGCGTCCCGTCGAAGTCGTACAACACGGCGCGGATGGCGCCGCCGGAGATCTGCATCACGTTCGGTCGATCAAAGGTTCGCGGCTCCACGAGGGCGCCATCTATCTGCGCCCGTCGCAACTCGTCTCGTGCTCCACGTCATCCCGCGCATCGCCGACGCATCCTGATCGCGATCATGGGACGACGCGCCCGTGAATATCTCCCGCGTGGCCCTCTCACGAAACTCCCCCGCCTCGCACGCCGTTGCCGTTGAAGCCTCGCGCGGTTTGCGAGGCTTTCCATTGTTCCAGCCTCGCGGCTTCAGCCGCCCTTCGCGATGCGTAATCCCGCCGCTGTGTCCTTCGCGCATCGACAGACAAAAGCCCCGGCGAGACGAATCGCCGGGGCCTTTCGCGTCCGATCCTGCGAACGGCTAGAGCTAGACGCTCTCCTCCACCGCCATCTCCGCCTCGAGCACCACCTCGGGGTCGGTGAGCAGGTCGACGGGGCGCGCGTCGTCTTCGCGGAACTGGCGGGCGTAGAGGCGGGCGTACAGGCCGCCGCGGTCCAGCAGCTCGGCGTGGGTGCCCTCTTCCACGATCTCGCCCTTGTCCAGCACCAGCAGCCGGTCGGCGCGGCGCACGGTGGACAGGCGGTGCGCGATGATCAGCGTGGTGCGGTTGCGCAGCAGGTGGTTCAGCGCGTCCTCGATCAGCGCCTCGCTCTCGTTGTCCAGGCTGCTGGTCGCCTCGTCCAGGATCAGCACCGACGGGTCCTTGAGGATCGCGCGGGCGATGGAGACGCGCTGCCGCTGCCCGCCCGAGAGCTTGATCCCCCGCTCGCCCACCCGCGTGTCGTACCCCTCGGAGAGCTGCTGCACGAACTCGTGCGCGTGCGCGGCCCGCGCGGCGGCGAACACCTCGTCGTCGCTGGCGTCGGGGCGGCCGTAGGCGATGTTCTCGCGCACGGGGCCGCTGAACAGCAGCGTCTCCTGCGGCACCAGCCCCACGGCGGTGCGCAGGTCGGCCAGGCGCAGCTCGCGCAGGTCGATGCCGTCCAGCGCGATGCTCCCCTCCTGCACGTCCCAGAAGCGCGGGATCAGCGCGGCCAGCGTGGTCTTCCCCGCTCCCGACGGGCCCACCAGCGCCACCGTCTCCCCCGGCGCGATGCGGAAGTCCACCCCGCGCAGCACCCACTCGGGGGGGCCGGTGGGCGCCTGCGTGGCCGACTCCAGCGGCGCGGCGCCCAGCATGCGCAGCCAGGCCATCGCCACCTCGCCGCCGCCCGCCACCATCGGCAGCTCGGTGGGCTTCTCGTAGCGGAACCACACGTCGCGGAAGGTGATCTCGCCGCGCACGGGGGTGGGCAGCGTCTTGGGCTCCTCGGGGTCGCGCAGGTTGGGGCGCGCGCCCAGGATCTCGAAGACGCGGCCAGCGGCGCCGGTGGCCTCCAGGTACATCCCCCAGAGCTGCCCCAGCCCGCCCACCGCGCCGGCCGCCGAGCCGGCGTACAGCAGGAAGGCCACCAGCCTCCCGGGGGTGAGCGTGTCGTCCAGCACCATCCGCCCGCCCAGCCACAGCACCAGCACCGAGGCGCTGAGCACCGCGAAGCCGTTGACGCTGGCGAACAGGCCGCGCGTCACCGCGCGGCGGATCGCCACCTGCACCGCCTGGTCCATGCGGCGGCCGTACTTGGCGCGCTCGAGGTCTTCCTGCACGAAGCTCTGCACCACGCGCACCTGCGAGAACGCCTCCTCGGCGATGGCCGTGGCCTCGGCCACCTGGTCCATCACGCCCAGCGAGGTCTTCTTGAGCTTGTTGCCCAGGTACAGGCCGCTCCACACCACCACCGGCACGATCGCGAAGGTCACCAGCGTGAGCAGCGGCTGGATGACCAGCAGGATCACCACCGTGCCGACCAGCGTGATCATCGACTGCGCCATCGAGGCGATGTTCATGCTGAGCACGCCCTGCAGCATCTGCACGTCGGCGCCCAGGCGGCTGGTGAGCTCGCCGGTGCGGCGGTCGGCGAAGAACGCGGGCGGCAGGGTGAGCAGATGGCCGAACAGGTCCTTGCGCAGCTTGGCGATCACCCGCTCGCCGGTGGCCGAGAGCACGTAGCTCTGCACGAAGTTGGCGATCGCCTGCAGCGTGAGCAGGCCGAACAGCGCCAGCGCGATCCGGTCGAGCGCCAGAGGGTTGGCCCGCAGGAACGCGCCGTCGAAGATCGTCCCCACCACGATCGGGAACGCCAGCCCCAGCGCGGCGCTGATGAACAGCATCACCGTGGCCAGCGCCAGTGCGGGCGCGTGCGGCCGCAGGCGCGGGAGGAGCCTGCGGATCTGCCCGCCCTTCGCCCGCTGCCAGAACGACAGCTTGGGCTTCGGAACAACCAGCGGCACCGTGGTGGTCACGGCGACATCCTTGGTGGAACGATCCATTGGGTATGGCGATCGAGTGTCGGCCCGCACGCCGTTCCGGAAACGGCGGGAAATGGAATATACCTCCGTTCACCCCAGCGTACCAACCTCGGCCCGGTCAGCGCAGGCAGTGCGTGGCCACGCGCACGTCGGCCGCGATCCGGCGGCACGACGCGTTCGACGGTGCGAGGAACGAGGCGGGCGCGGAGAACAGCCGTGTTCCCCGCGCCCCTGCCGTACACCATCCGCGGCCGGTTTGATCGCCGCGACTCCGGTCAGTCCCGCGCCCCGGGTGGAGGCGGCGCGGAAGGCGCGGACGGCGGTGGGGTCGTCGGAGGCGCAGACGGCGGCGGAGCGCTCGGTGGGTCGGTGGACGCGGGCTGTGGCCGCGGCACCGCAATCGACGCTCCGGCGGAGTCCGGCCGCGCGGGAGTCGCCGCGCTGTCGACCGGCGGGACGGGCACGGAGACGGGCGCGGCGGAGGTGTCCGCGGGCGGCGGCGGTGCGACGGTGGCGGCGGAGAGCGGGGCGACGGCGGGCGGGGGCGGCGGCACGTGGGGGCGGCGCGCGAGGCGGGGCCCGCTCACGCGGAGCGTCTGCCACTGGTGCGGGGCGAGGGTGAAGCCCATGAAGCCGCCGAGCACGCCGCCCGCCGCGCCGCCGACCGCCGCCACCTCGGCACGCCTGGTGTTGCCGCTGGCCTTGGAGCCGCGCGCCTGGAACATCGCCGCGACCAGGCCCACGCCGATGCCGGCCAGGGCGCCGCGCGCGCTCCACGCCTCGCGGTGGCTGCGGCGCACCTCCACCCGCTCGCGCGACGCCACCGCCATCAGGTCCGCGCCGCCGCCGGGGGCCGCGACCAGCAGCGTGTCGCCGCCCAGCGCGGTGAGCCGGCCGGTGAACGGCGCGCCGGAGCCGGGGGTCACGCGGATCAGCTCGCCCGCGGCGGGCGAGGGGTGCACGCTCGCCCCCTGCGCGCGAGCGGCGGATACACAGCTCGCGAGGAGCGCGGCGGTCGCCAGGATGGTCTTCAACGGAGGAGCTTTGGGGAGGCGCGGATGAGCCGAGCGGTGCAACGCGTTTCGGCGGTACAAGGTGGCGCGCCGAGGGGGGTGGGGCAAGGAGGATGAAGGCGAGATCGGCGGGCGGGAAGCAGTGCCTCGGCGTGCGACAGCGCGACGGAAATGCGCCGACGCGTGAGGGATGCGCGCCCGGAGGGCCGGGAACGCGGCGGCCCGCCCGCGCCGCCGTCTCCGGAGAGACGAAGCCGGGGCGGGCCGCCGTGGGCCCGGCGCGGTTGGCAACGGCGGTATCGTTGCCTACCGCGCGCGCAGCCCGGCCCCGCGCAGCGGGGACACGCCCGCCCCCGCCGTTGCTGTTGCAGTTCCCGCCGCCGTCGTCGTCGCCGATCGACTCAAATCACGCATTGACAATCGGTTGGACGTCTTCGGCAGAAACGTCTACGCCGCGCGCCACCGCCGCGGGTCGTCCGGATCGCCGTTCAGCTCCAGCACCCAGCGGTACGCCTGCACCACGTCGCGCCGGAACCCGTCCACGCACCCCCACAGGTACACCTGGAACCGCCGGTACTGCTGCATCCCGAAGCGCCGCTCGATCTCGTGGCGGTGCGCGTCCAGGTTCTGCGCCCAGTGGCGGGTGGTGAGCTCGTAGTTGTGGGTGTCGTTGTACACGCCCAGCACCGAGAACGGCGAGCGCGCCACCTGGGCCAGGTAGTCGTGCATGCACACCGGGCTGCCGTTGCCGGGAAAGATGTGCTTCTCGAAGAACGCCGAGACCGCGTACTTGCGGCGCGTGGCGCTGGCGTCCAGGCACACGCGCCCGCCCGGCTTGAGCAGCGCGGCGTAGCGGCGCAGCGTGCCGTGGTAGTCGGGGAGGTGCTCGGTCACCCCCAGGTTCACGATCGCGTCGTACTTCTCTCCCGGCTGGTGCGCGAAGAGGTGCTCGCGCACCACGCGGCAGGGCAGCTTGCGGCCGTCGATCAGCCCGTTGATGAAGCGCTCCGACGCCTCCGACAGCGTCAGCGAGGTCACCCGCACGCCGCGCTCGCCGGCGAACTCGGTCCACGCGCCCCAGCCGCCGCCCACGTCCAGCACGCGGTCGCCCTCCTTCACGCCGATGGCGTCCCAGGCGAACTGCAGCTTGCGGCGGATCCCCGTCTCCAGCGGCTCGTCGTCGTGCTCGAAGACGCCCTGGCTGTAGCAGCGGTGGTCGCGGTCCAGGAAGGTGAGGAAGAACTCGGGGTCCTCGTCGTAGTGCTCGGCGATCCAGCGGGCGTCGCTGCTCACCTGGCCGTACATGCGCGGCCGCAGGAACTTCCACGCCCAGAGCAGCGGGTGCCGGTCGCGGAACAGGCTGCGCAGCGCCAGCAGGCGCAGGAAGTCGCCCTCCACGTCCAGCGCGCCTTTCAGGTACGCCTCGCCGATGTCCATCAGGTTCAGCGTGCGCAGCGCCGCCAGCCCCGCGCGGTCCTTCACCACCAGCGTGAACGCCGGCGCCGCGCGGCCGAAGGTGTGCTGCGGCCCGCCCGCCACGCGCAGCTCGAAGGGAACGGGGTCGCGCGTGCCCACGACCTGCTGGTAGCGCTTGTCCAGCACCTGCACCAGGCTGCCAAACGTGCGGTCCATCGTACCTCCTGTCGGGTGGAGCCGAGGGTCGGGAACCAGTGGCCTGGGAGACCTGCGGCGGCGTGGGAAGCCGCTTTTCCTTCCGAAAGCGCCGTGCGGCGGACGCGAGCTGTCGCCCGCGCACTCTCGCACTGCTGTTGGGCGTGTCCCTCCGCTGCGCTCCGGGCCGGGCTGCGCGCTGCGTAGGGCACGATACCGCCGTGCCCAACGCAGCCGGGCCCACGGCGTCCCGCCCCATCCTTCGGCTCGACGGAAAACGCAGCGCGGGCGGGCCGCCGCGTTCCCGGCCCTCCGGGCGCGCATCCCTCACGCGTCGGCGCGTCTCCTCCGCCCCGCGAACAGCGGCGACGAGGGCTGTGGAGCAGATTCGCCGATCGGGCGAAGACTGCACAACATCGGTCGCTTGTGGCGCGATGACAAGGCTCGCGTGCACACCCGCAACCATCGTCCCCAACCATGCGCGCCCCTTGGCGTTACACGCACGGATCGTCGTCCTCGGAGGTGGGGAAAACGACCGGGCCCGCCCCGGCGTGAACGCCTGGAGACGGGCCCGTGAGTTCTGCGCCGCAGCCTCTTTTGCGCGCGGGCACCGCTCGCGCGCGTTGCCGATCAGGAGCCCGTGGGCGCCCCGAGCGAGCGGTTCAGCAGGTCGGCCATGCGGTAGCCGGCGAGCGCGATGCGCGGCTGCGCGGCGCCCCAGGCGCGGTCCTGGTAGCGCGCCGGCGCGGCCTGCCCGCGCACCAGCCAGGCGGGATACCCGCTCTGCTGCGCGATGCGCACGCCCTCCAGCGACCAGCCGCGGAACTCGCCCGGCTGCAGCCGCGGCCGCGCCCACCCCTGCGTGTACCGCCGCGAGATCCGCGCGGCGATGCTGCCCACGTACGCCGCCTCGCCGCCGGGGCCAACCATCCACGGCACCGTGTAGCCCACCAGCGAGTCCCAGTAGGCGTGCAGGTTGTTGCGCGGGTAAAGGCCGGCCAGCAGGAACAGGTTGGCGCCGCGGTCGCCCGCGCTGTCCTGCGGGGTGATGCGCGCGCTGTTGTGCATCGGCTGGTGCGCGTCGCCCACCAGGTGCAGCACCCACGCCAGCGCCAGCGCCCGCGCCGAGTCGCTCGCCTGCGCGTTGCCCACGGTGGAGGCCAGGCCGGGGAGCTGGTTCAGCAGGTGGCCGTCCAGCGGCTTGTCGGGGCGCGGGATCACGGGGCCGCCGGGGAAGCGCTGCTCCCAGAAGAAGTTGACGTAGTGCCAGTCGCCGTGCGCATAGCGGTTCCCCACGAAGCCGCGGCTGCGGATGATGTCGGGCCACACCGCCGCCATCACGAACAGCTCGCGCCCCCGCTCGTCCTCCGAGCCGCCGGCCGGCATCAACCCTTGCAGGCCGCTGTTGGCGGGCGCGCCCATCAGCAGGCGCACGGCGCTGGCGCGGGCCTGCGGGGTCATGTGGTCCCACGCGATTCGCGCGGTCACCCGGTGCCCCAGCTCGTCCCACGCGTACGCGGGCTTCGTCGTCATCCCCACGGCCACCAGCGCGGCGGCGGCCAGGCGTGCCAGCTTCATCGATCTTCCTCCGTTCGGCTCCCGTTCACTCCGTCCGTCGCCCAATGTACGGGGCGGCCGGAGCTTCCGCGATGCCGCGCAAGTGGTTCGTGCATGGCTCCCGGCGATGTCGTTCGATCGCGTCGATTCGATCACGCGCGCCCTGATGTGCCAGGGAAGGCCCGGGGTGACTCCGGAACCGCACCCGTCCTCTGCCCGCGCCGACCGAGCCGGCGCGAAGGGCCCCAGGTCCCTCTCCCAGGTTGCTTTTGGGTTCTTCGTCGATTTGGTTGCAGCCTGTCTCTCACCCGCTGCTCGCACCGATCCCGTCGACGAGTGACTGCAGGTCGGCGCTCGCGCTGAGTATCGAAATTTTTTTCACGGAGCCCCCCTGCACGCTCTCGGCAGCGCGGCAGGCCCAGGCTGTCCAACGGATCGATCAAGGGGTCACGAGGCGAGTCCGGCCGCCGTGCACGCCTTCCGCATCGACGGAAGGAGGACGATCATTCGCCCGCCTCCACGAGGCCGAGGTGACGCATGGA
>DASQLJ010000730.1:0-2919 GCA_035630095.1 Longimicrobium sp. | reverse complement strand
CGCATCAAGGTGGAGGCGGCGCGGCTCGGCTTCGCGCAGCAGGTGCCGCACGATCTCGGGATCCGTGCGCCCGCCGAACGAGTAGCCGCCGATCGGCCCCGTGGTGCCGAACACGTCCATCAGCGCCGCATGCACCGCGCGCTTCCCCGCCCCGTCGGCCGAGAGCAGCGTACCGTCGATGTCGAAGAGAATCAGCCGCCGCATCTCACCCGTGTCGCCTCGTGTTCGCCGATGTCCGCGCCCCCCGTGGGCACGCTGCATACCGCGGGAAATCTCCGACATTCCAGCCCCGCCGTCCACGACTCGCCGGCCTGGGATGACGATGAACCAGGCATCCGCCGGCCCGTGATCGCGTGAGACTTCCCACGATCCGGAGCAGCGGACGGGGATGATAATGCCGCGCGCGAGTTTCCGCGCGGGAGGCGGGACAAACGGCGACGGCCCGGGCGCGGGCGCGTCCGGGCCGTCGTTCGATATGTGCAGCGGTGCTGCTACGGATCAGGGGTCCCCGGCTGCCCGGCGGGCGGTTTTCCGCCTGCGCCCTGCTTCTTGAGGCGCTGGCGCTTCCGCCGCGACATCCGCCCGTCTTCGCTGCTGCGCTCCTTCCACATCTCCTTCCCCCAGCTCTTCACCTCCGACAGCTCGTCGAGGAACCGGGCCGAGGCGCGCGAAAAGGCGCCTTCCCGGCGGAGCGTGGTGGGGACGGTGCCCAGGAAGTCCTGCATGGCCCTGCGCAGGCTGCTGTCGGACGAGTAGCCGCAGGCATACGCCACGCTCAGCACCGTGCGCCCGGGATCGTCCAGCAGCGACGCGGCGAGCAGGATGCGCATCCACGCCATCAGCCGGCGCGGCGGGGGGAGCGCCGCCCGCTCCGACCAGCGCAGCACCGTGCGCTCGGACAGGTGCAGCGCCCGCGCAAGGTCGCGCCCGCGCCCGCCCAGCGACACCACCTCGGCCGCCGTCATCAGCAGCGTTCGCGAGCGCCCCGACATGCTGGCGGGAAGACAGCGCTGGAGCAGATTCTGCAGCGGCCGTCCCTGCGCCGAGCGCAGGCGGCGCGTCATCGCCTCCTGCGTGTCCTCCTCGCCGATGGAGAGGATGTCCGTCACCCCCCACTCCCCCAGCGTGCGCACGTCGTGCGAGTGGCCCGGGCGCAGCTCCATGGCCGCCACCACCGTCGCCGACGGGAACTCCCACATCAGCGCCCGCAGCTCCTGCGCGAGCTGGGGCCCGTCGCGGGCGGTGGGGCTGTAGGGGTCCACCAGCAGCAGCGCGGCGGGAGGGGTCTCGGGGATCACCGCCCGCAGCGACTCCCAGTCGGGGAGGAACGTGACGTCGAACGATTTCAGCGCAATCCGGCGCACGCGGTCGCGAAACGCACCATTAGAGTGCATTACCAGCAGGGGCCGCGTGCCTGGTACCATGCGTGACGGGAATTATACGGTCGATGGGCAACGGAGGATGGGCGCGCAGGCGTTTGCTTGCGCATCATTCATCCGCGTGGACGATCGTCCACCTTTCGTCTCAGCTGCCGGCTTCTCCTACCACAAACTTGGAACACCCATGAAGACCGCCCGGTTCCTCCTGGCCTGCGCCGTCGCGTCCGTACTGGCCGCCTGCGGCACCGATACCATCACCGCGCCGGCCACCGATTCGCCCCGGGCCGCCCCCCGGTCCCCCGCGGCGGACGAGAGCGTGTCCGGCGTCTGCGTGAAGGTCACGATCTTCAACTCCGACGGCTCCACCGCCGAAGTCTGCGTCGAGAACAACAACTCGCAGATCGGAAGCGGCTCGTAGTTTCCGGCTTGCAGGCATGCAAAGGGGGCCGGCCGGGTAATCCCGGCCGGCCCCCCTCTTCATTGATCCGTCAGACGCCGGCAGTTGCACGGTGCTCCAGCGTCCGCACCATCTCGTGCGCGAGTGCGTCCGCCTGGTCCGTCGATCGGCCGGCACGAGCCGCGACCGCGCGCTCGACCGAGCGGCCGTTGCGAATGGACTCAAGGATCCCCTCGGCACGAATCAGCACCGTCGGCTCGTTCCGCTCGGTGGCTACGGCCACGGCGCGCTCCGCCACCTGCTCGGCGCGATCCCACTCACCGAGGCTCGAGGCGCCACGCGCCATCTCGAGCAGCGAGTCCGCCAGCACCGGCACCACGTCGGTCTCGCGAGTGAGCTTCATCGCCTCGTTCCAGGTCTTCCGGAACCGCTCGCGGTCGCTCGCGCCACCCGCCGCACGAATGATGTGCGCCCGCACCAGCAGTTGGTTCCGCATCTCCGGTAGCAACGGCTGGAGCGCCTCGAACACGGGGAGGGCGCGCGCGAAATGCCCCTGGTTCATCCAGTAGTAGGCGATGTCGTGCGCCAGCACCGGAAGGTTGTGGTGCTCCGTGCCGTAGGCGCGGAACGCCTGCCGGGCGTAATGCTCAGCCTGCTCGCTGCGCCCTGTTTCCGTCGCGACCACGAACAGGTCGTGCGAGGCGAGGCCCACGATGGGCGCGAGCCCCTTTCGCTTACCCGACCGCAGCGCCTTGATGTGCATCCGGTGAGCGATCGGGAAGTTGCCGCGCTCGCGCGCCATGTTCCCCAGCGCGAGGTAAGCGCGCCCGTACGTCTCCCACGCACCCGTCTGCCGGGCGACCATGATGGCGTGGCGGAACCAGGTTTCGGCACGGGCGGTCTCGCTACGCCGGCGCGAGAGCCTGCCGACGGCGAGCGCGTAGTCGGCGTTGCGGGGGGCGGCGAGGGCGGCGGCCTGGGTGAAGGAGAGCGCGGTGGCGTCGTAGCCCTGGGCATCGGACCACTGGGCGATGGAGCGCATCGCCTCGGCCATGCCGTCGCCGCGGGTGGTGTCGGGGGCGCCGAGCATGCGGCCTACCGAGACCAGCGCGTCCACGATCGCCGCGGGCACGTCGGCCGAGA
>DASQLJ010000729.1:0-8707 GCA_035630095.1 Longimicrobium sp. | reverse complement strand
CTTCTTCGGCAGCGCGCGCAAGGTGCGGGGCGGGTCGGGAAGCCTCACGATCATCGCCACGGCCCTCATCGACACGGGCAGCCGCGGCGACGAGGTGATCTTCGAGGAGTTCAAGGGCACCGGCAACAGCGAGATCGTGCTCGACCGCGAGCTCGCCGACCGCCGCATCTTCCCGGCGATCAACGTGGACAAGAGCTCCACCCGCCGCGAGGAGCTGCTCTTCCCCGACGACGTGCTGGACAAGGCGATGCAGCTGCGCCGCGCGCTCAACTCGCTGAACCCGTCCGACGCCATCGAGCTGCTCAACAAGCAGCTCAACGACACCAAGACCAACCGCGACCTGCTGACGCGCCTGCGCTGAGCGGGAACCGGAGCGGTCCGCACGACGGTAGATAGGAAAGAGGACTGGGGCGCCGCGCGCCCCAGTCCTCTTTTCATGTATGCTGTATACAGCCGTGCATTTACCCCCCGGTCGGCGCCGCCATGACGCCGCAGGCGATGCGCGCGCCCGAGTTGCCGGACGGGTCGGTCACGTAGTCGTCGGCGGTGGCGTGCACCACCAGCGCGGTGCCGTCGGCGTCGAAGAGCGGCGCCTGGCCGGCGGTGAGCGAGCCGCGCACGGTCGCCTCGATGCGGCCTCGGCCGTTGGCGCTCACCACGAGGTTGGGCAGGTCGCCCAGGTGCGGGCCCTGCGGGTTGCGCATCCCGTGCTGCCGGTTGGTGGGGTTCAGGTGCGGCCCCGCCGTGGTGAACTCCGGCGCGTCGCACCGGCCGGTGGCGTGCAGGTGGGTGCCGTGCACCCCTTCCGGCATCGCGCTGCTCTCCACCACCAGCTGCACCGCCTCGGGGCTGATCTGCGTGGCGGTGAACGTCCCCACCTGCTGGTTGCTGGCGCTGTAGATGGGCACCCTGAACTCGCGCGGCCGTGCGCCCGCGGTGCCCGGTCCCTGCTGTGCGGCCGCGCACGCGGCCAGCGCGCCGATCCCCGCGGCCGCCATCACTCCCCTGATCGTGCGTCTCATCCCGTTCTCCTCGCAATCCGTCTGCAGTCGTTGGGCGAACTTCGCCCGCCGTGCCGCGCGCGCAAGGATCGTGCGGGCGGGGTGGGTATCAGACGAGCGGCGATAAATTTCGCAGGTGGCGACGGAGGAATCTGGGCGGATCCGATGCGCCGCGGGGCCCCCTCCCCGCGCCTGAGAGCGCTCGCCCTCCCCCGCTTCGCGGGAGAGGGTGGTGGGTTTCGCGCGGCCTGCGGAGCTTCGTGCACGCGGATGCGTCTGTGTGGCCGGGTGCCCGCCTCGCAACCGTTCCGCGCCCGCAACGGGAGAGGTGGACGGCCTATGCCAGCCGGAGAGGACGCGGCGCCGGGGTCGCGCGCCAGTCCGAAAGCCCGAGCCGACGTAGCCGCGAGCGAAGCGAGCCCAGGTCCCTCTCCCAGGCTGTTTTGGAAGAGGGACAGCCGCGCAGCGGCAGGGTGAGGCCCCCCTCGCGGTACCCGAGCCACATACCACTTCGTCTCTCATCCACCTCCATCTACTATAAAACTAGTTGACAGTCGCGAGACGCGCGATTACCATCTACTACAGATCTAGTAGATCAGTGGCGGGGCACCTCATCATGGGCCAGCGTGGCCGGAGAACGGGCGGATGATCGCACACTGGATGCTGTACTGCGTGGCGGTGGGCATGCTGCTGTCGGCGGGCGCGGCGGCGCTGGAGATGGCGCTGCGGCCGCTGGGGCGCGCCACGCGCTGGGTGTGGGCGGGTGCGCTGCTGCTCTCGCTCGCCATCCCCGCCGGCGTGAGGACGTTCGGTTCGATTCGTCCGCCGGCGCCGGTTTCCGGGCTCGTACAGGCGCTGCCGCTGGAGGTGGGCGGCGGCGCGGTGACGGCGCCGGCGCGCAGGCCGCGCGGGTGGCTGGCGGAGGCGGTGGATCCCCGGCGGCTGGAGACGCCGCTCGCGGTGCTCTGGATTGCGTCGTCCGCGGCGGCGGCGCTGGCGCTGGCGGGGATGGCGTGCGCGCTTGCCCGCCGCCGCCGCGCGTGGTCGGCCGCGGAGGTGGACGGCGTGCCCGTGCTGGTTTCGGCGGACGTGGGGCCCGCGGTCGTGGGCCTCTTCCGCAGCCGCATCGTGCTGCCGCGCTGGGCGGTGGAGGCCGAGGCGGGGGCCCGCGCGCTGGTGCTGCGGCACGAGCAGGAGCACGTGCGCGCCGGCGACCCGCGCCTGCTGGCCGCCGCGCTCGCCGCCGCCGTGCTCACGCCCTGGAACCCCGCCGTGTGGTGGCAGCTCCGCCGCCTGCGCCTGGCGGTGGAGGTGGACTGCGACGCCCGCGTGCTGGCCCGCGCGGACGTGCACGCCTACGGATCGGTGCTGCTGGAGATGGGCCGGCGCACCGCGCACACCCGGCTGGCCGCGTCCGCGGCCTTCGCCGAGCCCGTGTCTACCCTCGAACGGAGACTCCGCATCATGACCGCTCCCCGTGTTCGCCGCCCGCTCCTCCGCGCCGCCGGCTTCGGCGCCGTGGCCGCCGCGCTCGCCGCCGCCGCCTGCGAGACGCCCGCGCCGATGCAGCCCACCCCCGGCGGCACCCGGCAGCTGTCCGGCGCGCCGGGGAGCTTCGCCCGCAGCGCCATGACGCCGCGCACGCTGCTGGAGCAGTACTACCCGCAGGTGCTGCGCGACGGGATGGCCGCCGACCAGGTGATCGCCTTCGTGCTGAGCGACGAGGGCGAGGTGGTGAGCCACGAGATGCTCACCGCAGCCCGCGGCGGCGCCCCCGCCACGGTGCGCACCCAGGGCGAGGCCCTGGAGCGCGCGCTGGGCCGCTACACCTCGCAGTTCAACTCCATCAACGTGATCGCGACGAAGCCCGGCGAGCTGGGCCCCACCGAGGTGCAGATGGCGATCGTGCAGCTGAAGGCCGCGGTCGCCGGCGCGGCGGCGGGCCCCGGCGAGGCCCCGCTGCTCCCCGCGCGCTCGGCCGACGGCGAGAATGCGTATCGCGAGGCGTTCCGCGCCGCGGTGAGCCGCCACTATCCCCCCATCCTGCGCGACGCCGGGATCACCGGCCGCATGGTGGTGCGCCTGAACGTGGGCGAGAACGGGCGGGCGACGAACGTGGAGGTGCTGGAGGGTGACGCGCGCTTCGCGGAGGCGGCCCGCGCGGTGGTGCGCGACCTGGCCTTCAACGGCCGGGGCGACACGGTGATGGTGATCCACTTCGCCCCCGAGCGCCGCCCGGCGCCGGCCGCCCGCTGAGCATCCTTCCGCACCCGACCGGAGACCCCGTGGAGATCGCCTTCACCGACCGCGAGCTGGACGTGATGTCCGTGCTGTGGGACCTGGGCAGCGGCAGCGTGGCCGAGGTCCGCGGCCGGCTGGCCGACGACCTGGCCTACACCACCGTGCTCACCATCCTCCGCACGCTGGAGGAGAAGGGCTACGTGGGCCACGTGGAGGAGGGGAAGGCGTACCGCTACCATCCGCTGGTGGAGCGGCGCGACGCCGGCACCAGCGTGCTGCGCCGCCTCACCCGCAAGCTGTTCAAGGACAGCCCCGAGCTGCTCCTCACCCACCTCGTCTCCGACCGCGGCCTGGGTGACGACGAGCTGCGCCGGATGCAAAAGCTCCTCGAAGACCGCCTCCGCGACGGCGGATCCGGATAACGTCCCGCTCCGTCCGCCCGGATACGTCCGCCCCGCCGTCGATTCCCGGACGGCGGGGCGCCGCATTCCGCCCCCCACCTCGAAGCTCCGCGTTCAGCCTCGCGCCGTTTGCGAGGCTTGCCATTGTTCTAGCTTGCGGCTTCAGCCGCCCGTCGCGTCATTCCTCATCGACCGAAAAACCGCCTGCCGACCTTGCAGAATCGTCTGTCGAAATGAGCGGCGGGTTTGTCGTTCTGGCCGAAGATGAGTGGTCCGGCGCTTGCCTTTCTCCGGGCCAGCCGCGCGGGCGATGGGGCCCGCGCCAGACTCGGGATTTTCCCGTGTTGGCGGCCCATGGTGGGCCGCCGAACCACACCGCACAGGAGAAACCACCATGGCCATCGCACCGACCTACAACAACCGCCTCGCCGCCGACCCCTTCACGTTCCTCGACCAGGTGTTCGGCAACGCGGGCGCCCGCACCCACGCCAGCCTGATGCGCGCCCCCGAGACCGACGTGGTCGAGACCGAGCGCGAGATCCGGGTGCACGTGGAGATGCCCGGCCTCAAGCGCGAGAACATCGAGGTGGACGTGGAGAACAACGTCCTGACCATCCGCGGCGAGAAGCGCGAGGAGCGCACCGAGGGGCAGGACGGCCGCTACCACCTGGCCGAGCGCCGCTGGGGCACCTTCGCCCGCTCGTTCGTCCTGCCGCGCGACGTGGACGCGGAGAACATCCAGGCCGCGTTCGAGAACGGGGTGCTGCTGGTGAGCATCCCCAAGAGCGAGAAGGCCCGCCGCCGCAAGATCGAGGTGGGCGGCAACGCCCAGCCGCAGGAGCTCGGCTCGAGCAACCCCTCGACCGGCAACGGCAACGGCGAGCAGCAGAACGGCTGATCGTCCCCCACGGGAACTTCGGGCGCAGATCGGGCCGGTGGCACACGCCACCGGCCCCGTTTTCGTGGGCGATATGATTCCGTGGCGCTCGCGGATGCCGCGCCCTCTCCGGCCAGCCCAGGCCGTCCACCTCTCCCGTTCCGGGAGAGGTTGCGACCCGGGCACCCGGCCACACCCGGACATCGGAGTGAGCTTGGTTCCGCAGGGCACGACGTCGCGGAGGATGCCACCCTCTCCCGGAACGGGAGAGGGTACGCGCCCTCAGGCGCGGGGAGAGGGCCCGCGGGGCAGAGGCCGCGCGCAAACCCAATCGCCCCCGGTCGCGTCCTTCCCTCGCGTCCACCGTGCTACGCCGCGAGGAATGCCCCCTGCCCCAACCGATGCCCAAGTGTTTTGCGTGGGACCTTTTGCGGGGCGATGGCGATGGACACGATGCGGCTTCGACAGGTGATCGCGGCGGGCGCGCTGGCTTTCCTCTCCGCCTGCGCGGGGGCGTGCGGCGCGGGCGGGGCGGCGGCGGAGAGCACGGGCGGCGAGCCCGCGCCGGCGGCGGGGAGCGCGGGGAGCGACTCCACCGCGGCGCTGGTGGCGATGATCCGGCAGGCGGCGGTGCCCATCACCGGCGGCGAGCGCGACTACGACCCGCTCATGGCGATGATCGGCGACGCGCGCTTCGTGCTGCTGGGCGAGGCCACGCACGGCACGCACGAGTTCTACGCCGAGCGCGCCCGCATCACCCGCCGCCTGATCGAGGAGAAGGGCTTCACCGGCATCGCGCTGGAGGGCGACTGGCCGCTGGCCGAGCGCGTCCACCACTTCGCCCGCGGCCGGGGGAGCGACCCCGCCGCCGCGCAGGCGCTGGCCGGCTTCCGCACGCGCTTCCCGCAGTGGATGTGGTCCAACGCCGAGATCGCGGAGCTGGTGAACTGGCTGCGCGCGTACAACGAGCGCGCGCCCGCCACGGCCCGCGTGGGCTTCTACGGGCTCGACGTGTACACGCTGTACGAGTCGGCCGAGGCGGTGGAGGCGTACCTGGCGGGGGTGGATGCCGAGGCGGCCCGGGCGGCGCGCGGGCGCTACGCCTGCTTCGACCGCCACGGCGGGAACGTGCACGCCTACGGCCGGGCCTCGGCGGCCGACAGCGCCGCGGGATGCCGCGCGCAGGCCGAGCAGCAGCGCCAAGAGATGGAGCGCCGCTACGCCGCGCTCCCGGCCGGCGCGCCCGACTCGGCCACCGGCGCGCTCTTCTCGGCGCTGCGGAACGCGCGGGTGGTGGAGAACGCGGAGGAATACTATCGCACGCTCTACGCGGGCGGCGCCTCCACCTGGAACCTGCGCGACCGGCACATGGCCGAGACGCTGGAGCAGATCTCCGCCCACCTCGCGCGCCAGGGCAGGCCGGCGAAGGTTGTGGTGTGGGCGCACAACACGCACGCCGGCGACGCCCGCGCCTCCCGGATGGCCGACGCGGGCGAGCTGAACCTGGGCCAGCTCGTGCGCGAGCGCTTCGCCGGGGAGACGTTCCTGCTGGGCTTCACCACCTACACCGGCACGGTACTGGCCGCCACCGCGTGGGGGCAGCCCGGCCGGGTGCGCGCCCTGCGCCCGGCGCTGCCGGAGAGCTATCCCGGCCTCTTCCACCGCGCCGGCGTGCCCGCCTTCATCCTCCCGCTCACCGGCACCGGCGCACTGGCCCAGGCGCTCGCCACGCCACGGCCGGAGCGCATCGTCGGCGTGGTGTATCTCCCCGACACCGAGCGCCAGAGCCACTACTTCACCAGCATGCTCTCGCGGCAGTTCGACGCGGTGGTGCACGTCGACACCACCCGCGCCCTGACGCCGCTGCGGTGAGGCCAGGATGGCGGCCGGTGATGGGTGTTGTCGCGCAGATCGATCGGGAACGCGCGGCTGCGGCTCTTCGCGGATCGACTGAGGCAGCCAACGAATCGCCGCCGCCAGCAGTATTAGCGGCGGGGGCTCGCCCGTATCGTGGGCCGGCCTTATCCTTGTGCGGTCAAAAATCCCGGGCGCGCACGTGTTCCCGGCGACAGCCGCCCCGGCTTCCGCTCGCCCGGTGCTCGTTCAGCACCGGCCCGGGCGGCGGAGGGGCGGCGTGTCGCTGGAGATCCATATCACCAGAGTTGGAAATGAATCGATTCCGTAGCCTGCTCTTCTGGGTTCACCTGGCCGTCGGCCTCACCGCCGGCATCATCATCCTGCTGATGTCGGTCACCGGCGTGCTGCTGACGTACCAGCGCCAGATCACCGCCTGGGCCGACGCGCGGCAGTACCCGATCACCGCTCCGGCCGGCGCCACGCGGCTCCCGGCCGAGGCGCTGCTCGCCGCGGCGCAGAAGGTGGAGACGAAGGCCGAGCCCACCACGCTCACCGTGCGCAACGAGCCCTCCGCGGCGGTGCAGGTGGCGTTCGGGCGGACGCGCACGCTGTTCGTGGACCCCTACACCGCCCGCGTGCTGGGCGAAGGCTCCACGGGCGTGCGCCGCTTCTTCACCGTCATGACCGACTGGCACCGCTGGCTGGGGCGGGCGGGTGACAGCCGCGACATGGGGAAGGCGATCACGGGCGCGGCCAACCTGGGCTTCCTCTTCCTGGTGGCGAGCGGCCTCTACCTGTGGTTCCCGCGGCGCTGGACGCGCCCCACGCTCCGCAACGTGCTCTGGTTCCGCCGTGGTCTGGGGTCCAAGGCGCGCGACTTCAACTGGCACAACGTCATCGGGTTCTGGATGTTCGTGCCGCTCTTCCTGGTGGTGCTCTCCGGCGTGGTGATCTCGTACCCGTGGGCGAGCGCCGCGGTCTACAAGGCCTTCGGCGAGACGCCGCCGGCACGACCGGCGCCCGCGGGTGGCGGCGGGGCTGCGGCCGGAGGCGCAGGCCGCGGCGGTGGCGGCGGCCGGGAGGAGCACGCGCTCGTTGACGCGGGTGGCCTCGGCTCGCTGATGACGCGGGCGGAGCGGCAGGTGCAGGGGTGGCGGACGATCCGCCTGGCGGTGCCGGAAAAGGCGGACGCGCCGGTGGTCTTCACCATCGACCGGGGCACCGGCGGGCAGCCGCACAAGCAGGCCCAGCTCACGCTGGACCGCGCCACCGGGCAGGTGGTGAAGTGGAAGCCGTACTCCGCCAACACCCCCGGTCAGCGGATGCGCTCCTTCCTGCGCTTCGCCCACACCGGCGAGGTCGGCGGGCTCCTGGGGCAGACGCTGGCCGGCATCGCCTCGCTCGGTGGCGCGGTGCTGGTGTGGACCGGGCTCGCGCTCGCGTGGCGCCGCTTCCGCTCCTGGCGCGCGCGCAAGCGCCGCCCGGCCGCGCCCGCGGTCCGTCGTCCCGCGGCGGACCGTCCCGTGGGCGTCGAAGCGGCGGATTGAGATACGTCCGCTGACGAAACGGTTCGGGGCGATTCCGATCGACGGGGTCGCCCCGAATGCGAATCCGCGGAGGGTCCGCTCGTCAGCCTCCGCCCGTGATCCCGGCCAGCAGCGTGTGGAAGTGGTGCGTCCCCACCTCGCGGCGCGGTGAGTAGCGGCCGCGGTGGTACAGGCGTGATTTGACGCCCTTCTGCACGGCTTCGACCACCTCTTCGTCTTCCATCTCCACGCGGTGCAGGCCGGCGCCTGCGCCGCTTTCGCGTTTCGCCGCGTCCCACACGTAGCTGAGGAACGAGACGCGCGTGCGCTCCGGGCCCAGCGGCTGCACCAGGTTCACCGACAGGCCCCACGGGTAGAAGTTCAGCATCAGGTTGGGGAAGAGCCACCAGTAGTAGGCGGCGATCAGCTCGCCCGCGTCGGGGTGGCCGGCCGGCAGCACGAACGCCTCGGAGGCGTGCTTCGTGGTGCCGAGCTGCAGGCTGCACCAGTCGAAGGTCTCGGTGCGGTAGGTCGAGTAGTCCAGCGCGTCGCTGAGGGTGGCGTGCACGTAGGGGAGGTGGAACTCCTCGAGGAAGTTGTCGCAGTACAGCGCCCAGTTCGCGCGCAGATGGTAGTCGCGCGATGTCGCCGCATCGAAACGCATCTCGTCGAGTGGCAGAAACGACAGACGCTCGTGCACGGGTGCCATCCACGCAGCGAACGCGATCGCGGGATCCAGGCTCGTGAACAGCAGCGGACCGAAGCGCTCGAGTGGAAGCCGCGCCAGGTTGTCGCGCTCCGTTG
>DASQLJ010000728.1:0-16370 GCA_035630095.1 Longimicrobium sp. | reverse complement strand
TCGGCGCGGCGGGCGTTCGCCAGCGACGCGGAGCTCGCCGACGTCCTCGGCGTCGACCGGGCGCAGCCTTCACGCTGGCGGGCCGGGCAGGCCCCCGACCCTCACAACCGGGAGCGCATCGTGGCCCTCGACGTGGTGATCGAGCTGCTGGGCACCTACCTGAGCGCGTCCAGCATCCCCAAGTGGCTGAACGGCGTCAACGCGCACCTGGGCAACCGCCGCCCGCTCGAGGTGCTGCGCGGCGGCCACCTGAGCGAGGTGATCGCCGCCATCGAGGCCGAGAAGAGCGGCGCCTACGCGTGAACGGCGCCCGGCGCCTCTGGCGCGTCTTCCCGTGGGACCCCGCGGCCCGCGACGGCGAGCCGTTCTCGGCCACCTTCGTGCCGGGCGGGCAGGGGCGCGGGCGCTTCGACCTGCCCGGGCGCGCGTCCGGCGTGCTCTACGCCGCCGAGGGGCCCGAGCACGCCGTGGCCGAGATGATCCAGCGCTTCCGCAACCAGCCCGCGCCGCTGGAGATGGACGACCTGGTGGTCGCGGGGCACGCCCTGGCGCTGGTGGAGGTGCAGGTGTCCGCCGGGCTCGGCGGCCGCATCGCGAACCTGTGCGCCCCCGACCTGCTCGCGCGCCACGGCATCGCGCCCGACGCCACCGCCGCGCGCGAGCGCCTCACCTCGCAGCGCGTGGCCGAGGCGCTGCTGGCGGAAGGCTACGCGGGGCTGCGCTGGTGGTCGGCGTTCTTCGGCGAGTGGCACACCACGGTGCTCTTCCGCGAGCGCGCGGCCGCCGGGGACCTGGCGTACGGAACGCCCGTGCCGCTGGACCTGGGGCACGCGGCGCTGCGCGAGGCGGCGCGGTGGTTGGATGTGACGGTGCGCCAGGAGCACCGCTGAACGGTGCGCCAGTGCGCGCGTGCGTTCGGGTCGAGCGGGATGGACGATGTTCCCGCTCTGCCGACGCGCTCGCGCACTCGTTGTTCCGCTCGCGGCGGTTTGCGTGAGGGATTCGCGCCCGGAGGGCCGAGACGCCGGCGCGCCCGCGTCGACGTCTCGGGAACGAGCGGGGGCAATGGCGCGCCGGCGGCTCGGCGCCGTTGGCAACGGCGGTATCGTTGCCTACGGCGCGCGAAGCCCGGCCCGGAGCGCAGCGGAGGGACACGCCCGCATCCGGCTCTTCCATCTCGGGCTCCGCCACCGACTTTTCGCGCTCCGTATCAGCCGTGGCGCTCCCGCTTCACCCACGTACTCCGCGCACCTGTTCGTCCGCACCTGTTCCGCGGTTCCGCCTACTGCGCCGGCGCCAGCTTCAACACCCGCCCGCTGGTCGTCGTCACGTACAGCTCGCGCGCGGCATCCTCGCCGAAGCTGCTCACGCTGCCCAGGTCGCCCACCTCCCACTGGCGCGCGTCGGCCACGGCCGAGCCGGTCCAGCGGAAGCTGCGCAGCCATCCCCGGCAGTAGTCCGAATAGAAGTAGTGGCCGCGCACCGCGGGGACGGCGCTGCCGCGGTACACGAAGCCGCCGGTGATGGAGCAGCCGTCGTCGTGCGAGTACTCCAGCACGGGGAGGGTGAGCCCCTGCTGCACGCAGCCGCCGGCGCCGTAGCAGTGCATCGACTCCATCAGGTTCCACCCCAGGTTCTGACCGCCCGTGGCCGCGGGGAGGACGTTCACCTCTTCCCACTGGTTCTGCCCCACGTCGGCCACGTACAGCAGCCCCGCGTCGCGGTCGAAGGCGTAGCGCCACGGGTTGCGCAGGCCGGTGACCCAGATCTCGCCGCGCTTCCCCGCCTGCCCGGCGAAGGGGTTGTCGGCGGGGATGGCGTACGGCTGCGCGGCGTCCACGTCCAGGCGCAGGATCTTGCCCAGCAGCGTGGCGGGGTTCTGCCCGTTGCCGTGCGGGTCGCCGCCGCTGCCGCCGTCGCCCAGCCCCACGTAGAGCTTGCCGTCGGGGCCGAACATCAGCAGGCCGCCGTTGTGGTTGGCGTACGGCTGGGCCACCGCCAGCACCAGCTGGGCGCTCGCCGCGTCGGCCGTGCTGGCGCCGGGGGCGGCGTGGTAGCGCTCCACCCGCGTGTCGCCCGCGCGGTCGGTGTAGTAGACGTAGAAGAAGCCGTTGCTGGCGTACGACGGGTGGAAGGCCACCGAGAGGAGCCCCTGCTCGCCGCCGCTGGAGATCTTCGCCGAGACGTCGAGGAAGGGCGCCTGGACCACCGCGCCGTTCTGCACGACGCGGATGCGCCCGACCTGCTCCACCACGAACAGCCGCGCGTCGCCCGGCGGCGCGGTCACGTAGAGCGGCTGCTCGAAGCCTCGGGCCACCTCCACCAGCCGCACTCCGGCGCCGGTGATGGGCGGCGTGGGGGTGCCGTCGGGACCGGAGCCGCCGCAGGCCATGACCAGCAGCAGGGGGGCGATGCGTTTCATCGGGGCTCCTCGCGTTCGTCGTGATCGTCGTCCAGCCCGTCATCCGGCTCGTCGTCGTGCTCGTCGTCCGTGCGCAGGCCGTCCAGCACGCGGCGGGCGTCGTCTTCGCGGTGCCAGGGCACCATCAGCCGCGCGCCGTACATCGACCACCCCTGGTACCCGGCGCCGAAGATGCCCAGGTGGGCACCGGTCACGCGGGCGGGGACGCCGGCCTCCTGCAGCGTGGCGCAGGCGAAGTCGGCCTCGAAGACGGAGCCGTACTCCGCCACCACCACCCAGGGCTCGGTGCGCTCGTCTCCGCGCATCCGCCTACCCCTCCGCCTTGCGGCTCTGCCAGAGCGCGCGGAAGCGCCCGCCGGGCTTCTCCATCAGCGTGGCCCAGTCGCCGCTCTCCACCACCCTGCCGTCCTCCATCACGTGGATGGTGTCGGCGTCGTGCACGCTGGAGAGCCGGTGGGTGATCAGCAGGATGGTCACGCGGCCGTGCAGCGCCTGGATGGCGTCGCGGATGCGGCGCTCGTTCTCGGTGTCGAGGGCGCTGGTGGCCTCGTCCAGGATCAGCAGCGAGGGGCGGCGCAGCAGCGCGCGGGCCAGCGCCAGCCGCTGCCGCTCGCCGCCGGAGAAGCGCACGCCGCGGTCGCCCACCACCGTGGCCAGCCCCTCGGGGAGCGCACGCACGAACCCTTCCGCGGCGGCGGCGCGCAGCGCCTCCCAGAGCTCGTCGTCGGTGGCCTCGGGGCGCGCCCAGCGCAGGTTTTCGCGCACGCTCTCGTGGAAGAGCACCGTGTCCTGCGCCACGTAGCCGATCCCCCGCCGCCATCCGTGCATCCACGCCTCGTCCAGCTCGCGCCCGTCCACCACCACCCGGCCGGCGGAGGGGCGCACCAGCCCCATCACCAGGTCGGCCACCGTCGTCTTCCCCGATCCCGAGGGGCCGACGATGGCGGTGGTACGCCGCGCGGGGATGTGGAGATCCAGCCCGGCCACCGCCTCGCGCCCGGCGGCGGGGTAGGCGAAGCGCACGCCCTCGAAGCGGATCTCTTCCTCGAGCGCGTGCGCCTCGCCGCCGGGGGAGAGCCGCTCGCGCTCGGCCTCCATCTCGCGGATGCGGTGGGTGACGTGCTCCCAGGCGGGGAGGTCGTGCTGCAGCATCTGGTGCACCTGCTGCAGGTTCTGCAGGCGGGGGACCAGGCGGAAGAAGATGAAGGCCAGCAGCAGCGCCGCCGTGGGCGGGAGCCCCAGCCCCGCCACCCCCACCCAGGTCACCAGCCCCAGCAGCATCACCGAGCCGATGGTGTACAGCGCGCGCGAGTCGCCGTAGATGCGCGACGCGCGCAGGTGCACGTCGGCGGCGTGCTCGGCGGCGGCGCCGAAGAGGGCGGCGTTGCGGGCCTCGGCGCCGTAGCTCTTGACCACCTTCATGCTCTGCAGGTGCTCGCCCGCGGCCGAGGTCATCTCCTTGTGCGCGCGGGAGAGGCCCTCGCCCTGCACGCGCACGGCCCGGCCGTAACCGCGCAGCGCCAGCATCAGCACCACGCCGCACGCGGCGGCCACCAGCGACGCCGCGGCCGAGACGCGCAGCGCCAGCGCGAAGTAGGCGGCGCTGACCAGGGCGAGGGTGCACAGGTTCAGCAGGTACCCGGCGCCGTGCCCGCAGCGGTTGCACTCGTGCGTGAGGTCCTGCAGCAGGTCGGTGGAGCGGATGCGGGTGAAGTGCAGCCAGCGCGCGCCGGCGATGGCGGCGTAGAGCCGGCGGCGGAAGTGCAGCGCCGCCTGCACCTCCAGCCGCAGGGCGGCGATGTTCTGTGCCCGCAGCACCACGGCCTGGGCCGCGGTGACCAGCACGAACACGCCCAGCGCCACCGCCAGCGTCGGCCGCAGCCCCACGGCGCCGAGCACCCGCGCCACCGCGTCGCCCAGCCGCCCCGCGCCGCCGCCGGGGGTGGGCAGCCCCACGGCGGAGAGGAGCGGCACCAGCGCGAGGACGGTCGCGGCCTCGGCGGCGGAGGCGAGCAGCGACAGGCTGAGCGCGGCCAGCATCCGCCGCGGGTCCAGCCGCCAGAGGTCGGCGGCGAAGGCGCGCAGCGTGGCGCGGGGAGGCGCCTCGGCGGAGACCGGCACGGCCGCGCTCATCCGCCCGCTCCCGCGCCGTGGCGGCCGAGGAGCCGCAGCGGCCGCAGCACGCGGTACAGCGGGAAGAGCGCGTCCGGCAGCCGTTTCCAGCGCCAGTCCTCGGGCGAGGGGCCGAAGAGCCAGCGCGCCACGTAGCGCGCCCGGTCCGCCGCGCCGTCCCTCAGCCGCAGGTTGAAGCGCAGGTTGGCGCGCGTGTCGCCCGACTCCGAATCGTCCTCCGCGCCGAACCAGCGGCCGCGCGCCTCGTCCGCCAGCGCGCCGAGCTCGGGATCCGCCGCGATCTCGCGCCGCAGCGCGTCCGCCAGCGGCGCGCCGAGCACTGCGTCGGACAGGTGGAGGCCGAGCAGGACCGTGCGGCGCGCGCGCAGCTCGGTCGCGCGGGCGAGCACCGCCGCCACGTCGCCGCGGCCGGCGCGGAGGAGGGCGGCGAGGGCGGCCAGCCACTCCAGCCGCTTCCAGCGGTGCTTGGCGCCGTGCACGCAGAGGACGAGCAGCAGGTCGTCGTCCCCCAGCGTGCGTACCTCGCCGCCGCCGACGGCGACCGTGCGCGAGCGTCGCATCAGCGCGCCGGTGTCGATGGGCATGCAGAAGCGGAGCGAGGAGACGCGGGCGTGGAGCTCCACCAGCAGCCCCGTGTCGGCGTGGACGAGCGGGTAGTCGCCGTCCACCCGCCGGAACCAGCGCTCCTGCGCGGCGGAGAGGTGGAGCGCCGGCGCGTAGCCGGCGGCGGCGAGCACCTCCAGCGATCGCGGGACGTCGTCGGGGCGAACGAGGAGGTCGAGGTCCACGAACGCGCGCAGGGCGAGGTCGCCGTACGCCTGCACGGCCAGCGCGGGCCCCTTGTACGCCAGCGCCTCGATCCCCGCGGCCGACAGCAAACCCAGCAGCCGCCGCAGCTCCCCCGCGAGGCGGAGGGCGCGGTGCACCTCCTCCGCGTTCCTCGAACGCAGCGTCTCGCCAGCGGGAGAGGGGAGGACGGCGCCGCGCAGGTGGCGGTGGAGCAGGGGGATCATGCGATGCCGCTCGGCCAGCGCCAGCAGCCGCGCGCCGTCGAGCGCGGACGCGTCGAAGCCCGCCGCCGCGTCGTCCATCCGCGCGGCGCGGAGGATGAGCGCCTCCTCGGGGGACGGGGCGGGCGGGGTGGACGGCTGCGGGGCGGGGCGGTTGCGCGGCGACAAGGACGAGGGTTCGGGACGATGCGTGAGGGATGCGCGCCCGGAGGGCCGGGAACGCGGCGGCCCGCCTGCACGGGCATCCGCGGAGCGCGGGCGCGGGGCGGGCCGCCGTGGGCCCGGCGCGGTTGGCAACGGCGGTATCGTTGCCTACCGCGCGCGCAGCCCGGTTCGGCGCCCCAGCGCCGAACACGCCCAAGACGGCGGTAAGAATCGACGGAGCACGAGCTCACGGACCCGCGTGATGCGATCGTCACGACTCCGCTCCGCACGACCGCCGCGACCCTCACTCCGCGTACTGGTCGGCGAGCCGCCCGGCGTGCGCCAGCGCGGCCTCCCAGGTGGCGAAGCGCTCGGGGAAGCGCGCCTGCAGCTCGCGCGCAATCTCGCCCAGCGTGGCGCTCCCGTCCATCCGCCCCAGCACGTACGCGTCGATCCGCCCCTCGTCGCCCAGCGTGGCGCGGAAGCCGTCGTGCCGCTTGCGCAGGCGCGTGGGGGAGGGGACGATGCCGTGGAAGGTGGACTGCCGGAAGGCGAGCGGCGGCTCGCCCCCGCGCACGATCTCCGTGTTCCACGACCAGATGTAGTCGCCGCCCACCAGCCGCGCCGACAGCTCGGCGCGCACCCGGTCGCCCGGGGCCAGCCGCACGGGGTGCGGCCAGGGCCAGAAGGCGGTCTGGTAGAGCGTGTCGTACCCCGGCCCGGTGTCGAACCAGGCGCCGCCGCCCAGCTCGGCGCGGAACCACACCGCCAGGCCGTGCGCCGTGCCCTCGCGCTCGACGGTCCATTCGGGCGCGCCGGAGACGTCGGGATGGGTGATGGTACGGTAGTCCATCCGCGCCCACTCCACCGCCGGCGCCAGCAGCGCCTCGCGCGCGAACACGTCGCGCGTCCACAGGCTCAGCGCCGCGCGCCGCGCCGCGTCGAGCCGCACCCCGTGCGCCTCGGCCGGCCCGGCGGCGTGCGCCCACGCCTCCGCCCCCTCGATCGGGGCGGCGAAGAGCACGTCGGTGTTGGGGATCAGCACGCCGCCGGGGGCCAGCAGCCGCTCGCGCGCGTCCACGATGTTCGCGATCCCCTGCTCCAGCGGCGGCAGCACCCCGCGCACGTCGAAGACGATCACGTCGGCCCGCTCGCGGAGCGTGACCCGGGTGGAGAGCGCCTGGATCAGCTCCACGCGGTCGTCCACCCCGTTGTCGCGCGCCATCTCCCGGGCGATGCGGATGGCATCGGAGGGGTCGACGCCGATCACGCGGCGGGCGCCCAGCCGCGCCGCGTAGGCCGCGAAGAAGCCGGTGCCGGTGCCCAGGTCGAGCACCACGGCGCCGGGGCGCACGGCGGCGTCGAGCGCGCGGCAGTAGGCGCTCCTGCGCAGGTCGTCCGCCACCATCCAGCCGTAGCCGCTCACGCTGTACGTTCGGGTCATCAGCCGCCTCCCGGACGGGTGAAGTGCCGCTCGATCGCGTCGCACAGGTCGTCCAGCCGCGCCGCGTCGGTGTGCGCGGCGATCACCACCGGGACCTCGCGCGCAACGCGGGCCAGGAGCGCCAGGTCGCGCGCCTGCGCGTCCAGGTCCGGCAGCCAGGCGGTGTAGGTGTTGGCCACCAGGGCCAGCGCGCCGGGGCCGGGCGCCAGCGTCTCGAACCGCGGCGCGGCGCCGGGCTCGCCGGGCGCCATCAGGTACACGGCGCCCAGCGGCAGCGGCTCGGGGTGGAACGCCGCGTCGCCGGCGGCCAGGTCCAGGTATCGCTTCTCCCAGTTGGGGGTGAGCGGCGGGAGCTCGCCGCGCGGGCCGTACAGCGCGCGCACGGCGTCGGGCCACAGCCGCACGTGCGGGTATGCCGGGCGCACGCGCGGGCCGCCCTCCCATTCCACCACGGCCACGTCGTCGGCCAGCACCCGGTGGCCGCGCGCGGCGAAGGCGGCCGCCGTGGTGGACTTCCCCGAGCGCGACGGGCCGCAGAGCAGGATCGCCCGGCCGCCCAGGGCCACGGCGCTGGCGTGCAGGCAGGTGAGCCCCCGCAGCCGCAGCACCAGCCCGAACACGGGGCCCAGCAGGTAGGTGGCGGTGTCTTCCAGCGTCATCGGCGCGCGCCAGGTGCACCCCACGCGCGCGCCGGCCGCGTCCAGGGTGAACTCCGTGCCGTCGGCGTAGCGCAGCCTGAGCCAGCCGGCGGGGTGAGACACCTCCACCGTCACCGTCGCCTCGCCGTCCTCCTTCACCCGCCGGGTCACCTCAACCGGGCTCCATTCCGCGGCACCCGTCTCCGGATGGGCGCCCAGCCACACCCGCACGTCGGGCGCGCCGTCGTCCGCCGCCAGCGGGAGGGCGGGGATCGGCTCGCTGCACGCCACCCGCAGGCCGAAGAGGCGATGGCGGGCGCTCTCGCCGAAGGCGCGCGGGTCCGCCGGGCTCATCCGCCGCCCCCCGTCTGCCCGCGCAGCCAGACGGAGAGCGACATCGGGCGGAGGTCGAGCCAGAGCGGCGCCCCCTCGCCGGGCGCCAGGCCGCCGGCGACGGCGGGGACGCGCGCGCGGTCGACCCACGGGTCCACCTCGGGGCCCAGGGTGCGCCCACCCAGCCAGTCGTCGCCGTGGGCGCGGCGGCGCACCTCCACCGGGTCCTGCGAGAGCGGCGACTTGGGGCGGCGCAGCACCGCGGGCGGCAGGCGGCCCTTCATCCCGATCCTCAGGATCCCCTTGTCGTTGTACCACTGCGCCGGGGGGATGGAAAGGAGGAAGCGCACCAGCCGCACGTCGAAGAAGGGGTGGCGGACCTCCAGGGGGATGCCGGTGGCGCCGGGGTCCAGCGTGGCGAAGAGGTGCGGCCACAGCGGCTCGGCCAGCGCGGCGCGCGCCTCGGGCCGCGTGGCGCCCGCGGGGGCGGGGGAGCGGAAGGCGCCCATCCGCTCGCGCAGGCCGACGCGCCGGGCCAGCTCCGGGTCGATCCACGCCGGGATGGACGTGGGCGGTGGCGGCGCGTGCCGCCGCAGCCAGGTGCGCACGCCGGGGCGGGGGAGGCGGCGGTGGAGGCGGGCGTACGCAACGGCTTCCAGCGCGGCGCGCAGCAGGTGCCCCCCGGCGGCCAGCCGGGTGAGGCGCGACGGCGTTTCGCGCAGCACCGCGTCGCCCCCGAATCCGGCGAGGAGCACCCGCGCGTGCCTCGCCGCCTGCAGCGCCTGGTCCACCTGCAGCGCCAGGAAGGGCGCGTCCACCGGCTCGGGCCGCACCAGCCGCGGGTCGCCGCCAAAGCGCTCGAAGGCGCGGTAGCCGTCCACGTCCAGCAGGGTGATGGGGATTCCGAGCCCCTCGGCGGCGAGCGCTGCGTAGCGCCCCTCCTCCTCGCGGATCAGCCCGGACGAATGCGCGGTGAACGCGCGCACGCCGCCCCGGCTTCCGTCAACCGCTTCGACGGCGAGGGCGGCGATGGAGGTGGAGTCGAGCCCGCCGCTCATCAGCACCCCCACCCCGCCCGGCGGCGTCCGCTCGCGCACGGCGGCGGAGAAGATCTCCATGAAGTGCTCGACGTACTCGTCCACGCGGCGGTAGCGTAGCGGCGGGTCGTCGGGCCACTGCCAGTACTGCTCGATCCGCACGCGGCCGTCCGCCACCGTGAGCGTGTGGCCGGGCGGCAGGGCGCGCACCTCCGCGCGGATCGTGCGATCGAGCTCCAGGGGGACCGAGCGGACCAGGAAGTCGGCGACCGCCACGTCGTCCAGCGTCGAACCGACGCCGGGGTGCAGTCGCACGCACTCCAGCGTGTTGGAGCAGACGAAGCCGCCCCCCGGCGACGCGTGGTAGAGGAGCTTGACGCCCACGGGATCGCGCGCGCAGAACAGCCGCCGCGCGGACGCGTCCCACGCGGCGAAGGCGAAGTCGCCCACCAGCCGGTGGACGCAGGCGGGGCCCCACGCGCGGTACGCGCGCGCGACCAGCTCCGCCGCGGACGCATCCGCGCCGGCCGCCTCGCCCGCGTCGCCCAGGGCGCGAACGAGCTCGAGGCGCGCATCGAGGCGCGCGTCGCACACCACGTGAAGGGAGCCGAGCGAGAACGGGCCGGGGGTGGGCTCCGGCCGGTCGCCCGTGAGGAGAAGCGCGTGCGCCAGGCCGCAGCCGTGCAGCGCGAGCGAACGCGTGCCGTCGGGTCCGCGGAAGGAGAGGAAGGCCGCCATCCGCTCCATCAGCGCGGGGTCGGCGGGCTCACCGGCCGGCGAAACCACCGCCGCGAACCCGCTCATCCCGGCCGGATGCGCGCGACGGCCGCGGACCCCGGTGCCCTGGAGCGGGCACGGGATCCACGGCCGTGGGTGATGACGACCCGCGGCGCGGACCGCGTCCGCACGCCGTGCGGCGCGGGCCGGCGCGGCACCACGGGTGACGCGGTCAGGTCTTGAGGTTCTGCTGGCCCTGCAGCGAGTCGTTCTTGTTCTTGTTGTCGTTGACGGTGAGCGTGAGGTCGCTCACGGTGCCGTACACTTTCAGCCTCGGGGGCTCGTACGGCCTGGGGCTGTCGGGACGATCGTTCATGATGGTGTCTCCACGCTGCCGTGGCAGCGAAATGCGTAACGGGATCGATGTTCTGGTACACCCGCGGCCTCCCGGGTGGTTCCCACTGCGAGCTTCGGGCCGGGAGGGCGGCGAGCGGCGCGTTCGACCGCCGGCCGACCCCGTCATGCGGCCGGGGTGATCTCCACCAGCCGCCGCGCCGCCAGGTCGGCCAGCAGGCCGGAGAGGTCGCGCCACGCGGTCCCGGCGTCCACGTCGAACTCGGCGGTGATGGCGTCGAGCAGCTCGGCCGCGCGGCGCGGCTCGCGCAGCAGCTCCCAGATGCGGGCGCCCACGCCGTCCAGCCCGTAGTACACGCCGTCTGCCAGGCTCAGGATCACCGACTCGCCCTCCAGCTCGGCCGACACCTGGTCGCGGGCTGCGACCACCACGGCGTCGGGGGAGAGGGGGGGCGCGGCCGCCGGGTCGCTCACGGCTTGCGGGTGAGGGCGTGGTACACCACGCTCTGCAGCGCGGCGTGGATCGCCACCAGCTCGGGCGGGGGCGGCGAGAAGGCCGCGTCGGGCGCGATGCGGACGTAGTGGTTGAACGCGGTGATCGCCGCTTCCCACTGGGCCGCCTCCTGGTACGCGTCGCGGTCCTCGGGGCAGCCCGCGCGATCGCGCATCAGCCCGTTCAGCGCGTCGGCCAGCGCGCGGGCGGCGCGGCCGAACGGCGAGGCGGGGTCGGCCCCGTGCGCCAGCGTCGCCGCCATGCCCTCGGGGTCGGGCGCGCCCGGCAGGATCCCGAGCAGCGTCTGCACGCGCGTCTGGGCCCCGGTGCGTGGGGCGATCGCGACGCTGTCGCGGAACACGCGCTCGGCGGTGCGCACGGCGCAGCCGGTGCGCGCGTTGCGGAACACCACGCCGTCGTTGCCGTCGCGGGCGAACATCTCGTTCTGCACGCGCAGCCCCGGGCCCAGGTAGCTGCCCCCCGCGGCCGCGCCGATCGGGCCCACGGGGATGTCGGTCTGGTTGCCGACCTGCGCGCGGGCGGGGACGGCCGCCAGCAGCAGCGCCGCCGGGGCCAGCAGGCGGAGGAGTCGGGTGCGGGTCATGGTCAGTCCCTCGGGAGCGGATGAAGGCGGGGAAGCCAGCGGAAGCCGACGCTGGCCGACGCGATGAAGCGCGCGCCGTCACCCGCGCTGCCGGTGATGTCGGCGAACCCGGCGTTGACCAGCAGCGGCACCCGGCGGATCGGCGCCACCGAGATCCCGGCGTACAGGTCCTGCCCGCTCCAGTCGGCGGTCAGCGACACCGGCTCGGCGATCTGGAAGCCCAGGGCGCCGAAGAGGTTGGGCGTGTCGCTGCCGTCCACCACGGCGCTTTCGCCGCGGAAGCGGCCGGCGCCCACGCCCAGCGTGGCCGACACGGCGCTGAAGGGCCGCCGCGTGTCCTCGTGGAGCCGGAACACGCGCGTGACCACCGCGAACGGGCTGTTCCCGGCGTCGCTCCCGCCCCAGCTCACGGCGTTCTCCCATCCCACGGCCACGCCGAGCTGGTCGCTGAAGGCGTGGTGCAGCTTGAAGTTGAGGCCGCCGGTCTCCCACGGCCCGCCGCCGCGGAAGGTGGAGTACGACGAGGCCGCCACCTCCAGCGCCACCACGCGCCGGTAGCCCAGCCCGATCCCTATGACCGCCGCCCCGTCGTTGATGTCGGTGAAGCGGGTGCGCGCCTGGTAGGCCACGCCGGCGAACCCTTCGCCCATCTCCACGCCGAAGGCGGTGGGCGAGCTGATGCTGGCCGCGGGGACCGCCAGGGTCCGCGTGACCGGGCGGCGCAGGATGAAATAGTCGCGCCACTGGTCGGCGGAGCGCGGGTCGGGCACCGTGTCCTGCAAGGGCGGTCGCATGACGGCGGGCGCCACCGGCGCCATCCCGCCGGGCCCCGTGTCGCGCGGGGGCGACGGCGTCCGCACGGCCGCGCCATCCGCGGGCGCGCCGCCGGCCGACGCGGCGGGCGGCGCGATCGCCGGGGCGCCGTCGCCGGACGCGGCGGGTGCGGGGCCGGAGGGCGGGGCGATCGCGACGGCCCCCGGATCGCCGGCGGGCTCCGACGCGGCCACGCGGCACTCGTCCGCCGGCGGGGCGGAGGCGTCGGGCGCCGGGGCGGCGAGCATGCGCCTGGAGGGGTTCTCGAAGCGCGCGTCCACCACGCGGCAGTCGCGGATCACCACGTAGTCGTTGGTGCAGCCGCGGCAGCCGTTCGCGTACTCCATGTAGGTCGCGCCGCCCTCGCGGCGCACGTGCACGGGCTCGCCGAGCGACTGGCGCACCTGCGCGGGCGTCATCCCCCGCGCCACGGCGCGGGTTTGCTTACGCGGCGTCGTGCCGGGCTGGGCCGCCGCGTGCGCCGGGTACAGCAGCGCGGCCGCCAGCAGGAGCATGGTGTGACGTGGCATCGTAAGGCCGGACCTGCCTGGAAGGGAGGCGGAGATGGTGCGCCTGGATTGTGGCTTGGGAGGTGGGCGGCGTTGCCTCGTGCCCATCCGGAATATGTGTGCGGTCCGCCAGCGGCACAAGCCCGCCCAGGGGCGCCGCTGCAACGTCACAGGTAGCAGTTCATGGAGAAAGACGGGTACGACCGCGCCGTTCTCGCCGCCTCCCACCGCATTCCTCCGCCGGCCAGGCGCGGCCACGGCGGGGACGGGAGGATGATGGTGTCGGGGCGGACCGCGAAGACGCGCGAGCCCGGAGTCCCGGCGGAGCACCGCCGCCTTTACGCCCCGGTGGCCGCCGCTTAGGTTGCGCGGAACCGGCTCCGGGAGCCCGCCGCCACTCTCTTCCACGCCATCGTCCATCATGCGCCGAACGCTTCTCCTCGCCCTCGCGCTGCCGCTGGCCGCCGCGCTTCCGCCGTCCGCCGCCGCGCAGACCCCGTCCCCGGCCGCCGCCGCCCAGATCGACTCGGCCATGCTGCGCCCGGGGGACGCGGTGCGCATCCAGGTGTTCCGCCAGCCCGAGTTCTCGGGCGAGTTCCCCATCGGCCCCGAGGGCACCATCCAGCACCCGCTGCTGGCCGACGTGAGCGTGGTGGGCGTGACGCGGTCCGTGGTGCGCGAGCGGCTGCGGGCCGCGCTTTCGCGCTACGAGCGCGACCCCAGCTTCGTGTTCGCCTACCTCTACCGCATCGCGGTGGGGGGCGAGGTGCGGCTCCCCAACCTCTACACCCTGGCGCCCGAGACCACGCTGGGGCAGGCGGTGGCGGCGGCCGGCGGCGTCACCGAGTTCGGCCGGCTCGACCGCGTGCACCTGCTCCGCGACGGGCAGGAGCTGGTGATCAACCTGCAGCGTCCCGACGGCGCCACCGCCGGCATGAAAGTGCACTCGGGCGACGAGATCCGCGTGCCGCGCCGCCGCAACCTGCTGCGCGACGTGCTGGGCCCGCTCGGCGCGATCGTGGGCGCCGTCGCCGCGGTGGCGACGCTGACGCGGTAGCCGGCTCGGCTGGACCACGGCGTCGGGAGACGAACGGGACCGGGCTCGCCAGCCCGGTCCCGTTTCGCACCCCCCGCCGGGGCGACGACTCCGCTGGGCCAGGTCCTGTCGTCCGCCGGTGGCGTTCGCGCGTCATCTCCATCTGCCGAAATCGCTTGGCCCGCCCCCGCCGCGCCCGCCCTCTCCTCCACCTGTCGATTTTCTCGACAGCGCGTCCACGGCCAACACATCCCCCGTCAAACCGCCGTCCCACACGGCGAATCGAGATTCGCCCGACTGAAGGTGTAGCATCTTTCGTCAGGGAACGAGGATGCTCGATTCTGTTCGGTTTACATCTAAATCCAGATACTACAAAGACTTAAGGAAGATGGCGGCCGCGGTACGCGGCTGGCTTAGGCATCCGTCCGTCCGCGCCGATCCCGGCGTGGCACCCACTCGGAGCCAACGCCATGCCCGCGACCCGTTCTTCCCTCGTCCTCGCCGCCGCCATCACCCTCGCGCTGCCGCTGGCCGCCTGCGGCGACTCCGGCTCGGGCGGCGGCGGCCCCACCGCGCCGCAGCAGCCGCAGGGCACCGCGAGCTGCGCCGCGCAGGCCACGGTCGACCTGCAGCCGGGGCAGACGGCGTCGCTCACCGCGGGCGAGGCCGCGTGCTTCCGCCTGGCCCCGCACGCCGGCGCCCGCTACGCGCTGGCCGGCTTCGACGCGCGCGCCATCGAGGGCGCCCGCAGCGGCCCCGAGCCGGCGCTCTCCTCCGACCCCGTGTACGTGGTGGGCGACGGCTCCGGCGCGGCGCCCTCGCCGGCGCCGGCCGGCAGCCGCGGCCCGTCGGCGACCGCGGTGCCGGTGGACATGCACCTGCGCGCCGACGCCGCGCCCGACCCGCTCAGCCCCTTCTCCCGGGCGACGCCGTGGCAGCAGGGCGAGCGCTTCGGCATCCGCCGGCTGGACGGGCAGCCGGCCACCGCGCGGGTGGTGCGGGTGATGGGGCGCTACGTGTTCGCGCTGGTGGAGGCGGACCGGGAAGGGCACACGGACCGCTTCATCGACGACACCGAGGAGGCGATGGGCTACCTGCAGCGCGAGGGCTTCGGCGTGCTGAACCGCGTGTGGGGCGGCGCCGAGCCGGTCACCAGCGCGGGCTCGGGGCAGGTGCTGGTGGTCTACGCCGCCTGGAACCCCGACCATGGCGTCGGCAGCGCCTCCACCAACGCCGCCACCGACGGCAGCGGCATCGGCAGCTTCGTGTGGCTGAACCTGAACGCCCGCCCCGGCGTGCGCGACGCCTTCAGCATGCTGGACGTGGCCTCGTACCGGCTGAAGGTGCTGGCGCACGAGCTCACCCACGCCTGGCAGCTTCGCTACGCCTACGACTCGCAGCCCGCCGGGAAGCGCACCATCGCCTTCGGCCCCGCGTGGGCGATGGAGGGCACGGCCGACCTGGTGAGCATGGACCTGGTGCGCCGCTCGCTGGGCGTGGGCCTCACCAGCAACTGGAACTGGCAGGACCGGCTGCGCGCCCCCAACCCCGGCATCACCCTGGCGCTGCAGCCGATGGACACCCGCGGCCGCGTGTCGCGCGGCTACTACGACGCCGCGTCGTTCCTGCAGGACGTGCAGCTGCGCATGGTGCGCCGCGGCACCCCCGGCGACGAGGCGCTGGCGCAGGTGGCCCGCGGCGCGGTGGAGGGGTGGTACGGCACCGACGCCGCCGGCGTGCGGCGGACCGGCCTGGCCGGCCGCGTCCGCCCGGTGCTGGGCGCCGGCTGGGAGCCCGCCGACGCGGTGCTGCTGTGGACGCTCACCCAGGCGGCCGACGACCAGACCGACTTCGCCGACCTGAACAACCCGATGTACGACCACGCGGCCGACCCCGAGCACAACTACGCCTGGAAGGCCGCGCTCGACGAGGTGCAGCCGGGCCGCGCCTTCGCCTACCAGGTGCAGCGCAGCGCGGGGAGCAGCTTCTTCGTGCGGGTGAAGGACGGCGGCAGCGGCGGCACCGTGTCGCTCAGCGCCAGCGTGGGCGGCACGCGCTGGATGATCGCCCGGCTCAAGTAGCGCCTGTCGAGATTCCGTACGCCGTCCATCGCGCCGACACTTCGCCGGAAAAGCGAGGCGCGGCGCGGGTTGTGGGGCGGGGAAGGCGCCGCGGAGTCGCGCGGCTGGACGGCGGGACGGGTTGGGCGGGACGGGCTTGAGGACGGCTAAGTATCTGTAGGTGAACGACTTGGAAGATTGGCCCCGCCTGGCGCGAAGCTCGCCTTATCCGGCGGTGGCAAGACTGCAACGGACCGACCACACGGAGACCCGACCATGAAGATCGTGCGCGTGACCATCATCCTCGGCACCCTGGCCATGGCCGGCCTGGCGGGCGGCTCCGACCGCACCCTCCTCCGCGGCGCCGTCTGCGGCATCGACAACGTCGCGCACGCGCTCTCGGGCGGCTCGGCCGGCGGCAGCTGCCAGCCCTGACCGCGCCCGGCGAGCCGATCGACGGCTCCCGGGACGGCGCGGTGGACGATCAGTCAGGCTTCGGGCGGCGCGGCGAAGCGAGGCACTGCCGTCGGCGAGCGGACGGTGCGGCGAGCGTGGAAGATCGCGGACGGCGCGCTCAGCCTCCGCCCCGATACGATGCAGGCGCCGCCGCCGGAGCCTGTTTC
>DASQLJ010000727.1:0-10953 GCA_035630095.1 Longimicrobium sp. | reverse complement strand
ACGAAGAAGCCGATCAGCCCCTCGATCTCCGCCCGCCCGCGGTTGGCCGTGGGGGTGCCGACCACCACGTCGTCCTGCCCGGAAAGCCGGCTCAGCACCGCGGCCCACCCGGCCAGCAGCGTGATGAAGAGCGTGGCGCCGTGCCGGCGCGAGAGCTCCTTCAGCCCCGCCGTCAGCTCGGCCCCCAGCACCACCCCCACCCCCAGGGAGCCCCCGGCGGGGTCCCGCACCGCCGGACGCGGCCGGTCCACGGGAAGCTCCAGCAGCTCCGGCGCCCCCGCGAGCGCCGCTCCCCAGTACTCCGCCTGCCGCTGGAGCACCTCGCCCTCCACCCAGCGGCGCTGCCAGGCCGCGTAGTCGGCGTACTGCACCGGGAGCGGGGGAAGCGGATCGGGCTCGCCGCGCGAGAAGGCGGCGTAGAGCGTGCCCAGCTCGCGCGTGAGAACGCCCATGCTCCATGCGTCGGAGACGATGTGGTGCAGGGTGACCAGGAGCACGTGGTCGTCCGCGCCGATCCGGATCAGGCGGCCGCGGATCAGCGGGCCACGCTCCAGGTCGAAGCGCGCGCCCGCCGCCTCCGCCATCAGCCGCCGAAGCGCGTCCGGACCGCCGGGCGCGCCGGCGAGATCGTGCTCCACCAGGTGGAACGGGGCGGCCTCCGCCGGGGTGATCCGCTGCTCCGGGACGCCGGCGCGCTCGCGGAAAGTGGTGCGCAGCGCCTCGTGGCGCGCCACGATCCGCTCCAGCGCCCGCCGCAGCGCCGCGCGGTCGAGCGCGCCCAGCAGCCGCGGGCGGACGGAGAGGTGGTAGGCGGCGCCCCCGCCCCTCATCCGCTCGTGGAACCAGAGCCGCTGCTGCGAGAACGACAGCGGAAGCGGCCGATCCCGGTCCACCGGCTCGATGGGCGGCAGGCTGGCGCGCGCCGCCTCTTCCACGGCGTGCGCGAGGTCCGCCAGCGCGGGGTGCTGGAAGATCTCCCCCAGCGCCACCTCCACCCCCAGCACCCGCCGCACCCGCGAGATCACCTGCACGGCCAGCAGCGAGTGGCCGCCCAGCTCGAAGAAGTGGTCGTGGCGGCCCACCCGCTCCACCCCCAGGAGCTCGGCCCAGATCGCCGCCAGCGCGGTTTCCGCGTGGCCGGCCGGCGCCTCGTGTCCGCGCCGGGCGTACCCGTCGGCCGGGGGGGCGGGGAGCGCCCCGCGGTCCAGCTTTCCGCTGGAGGTCAGCGGGAGCGCCGCGAGCGGGACGTACGCCGCGGGAACCATCGGGTCCGGGAGGAGCGCCGCCAGGTGCGCGCGCAGCGCCTCGGGCGCGAGGGGCTCCTCCGCCACGAAGTAGGCCACCAGGACGGCGGCGCCCCCCGCGGCGGAGGGGCGCGGGACCACCGCCGCCTCGCGCACGCCCGGGTAGCGCCCGAGCGCCGCCGCCACCTCGTCCGGCTCCACGCGGTAGCCGCGGATCTTCACCTGGTGGTCCCGGCGCCCCAGGAACTCGACGGCCCCGTCCGGCAGCCCGCGGCCCAGGTCCCCCGTGCGGTACATCCGGGCGCCGCGCCCGCCCGCGTCGGGGACGAACGCCGCGGCGGTGAGCCCGGGGCGGCCCCAGTAGCCCAGCGCGAGGTGCGGGCCGCGGACCACGATCTCGCCCCGGGCGTACAGCTCCGCCGGCTCCCCGAAATCGTCGAGGATGAGCACCTCCACCCCGTCCACCGCGTGGCCGGCCGGCACGGCGTGGCCCCGCGGCTCCGTGGAGTGGTCCATGAAGCACTGCAGGGCCAGCGTCGACTCGGTGGGGCCCAGGCCGTTCACGAAGACGCACCCCGGCGCGAAGTGCTCCCGGAACCGCTCGAAGTCGGAGCGGACGACGGCCTCGCCGCCCAGCACCACCCGCCGCACCGAGGGAAAGCGGTCCCCCGGCGGCCCGCCGCCCGGCAGGAGGGCCCGGAAGAGCGTGGGGGTGGAGTGGTAGAGGGTGATCCCGCGCGAGCGCAGCCACGGCGCGAGCGGCTCGACCCCGCGCCGGCGGACGTCGAAGAGGTGGAGAGCGGCGCCGTTCAGGAGGGCGCCGAAGAGATCCATGACGGCGGCGTCCGTGGCGTACGAGGCCAGCAGCGTCAGCCGGTCTTCCGGCCCGATGCGCAGCGCGCTGGTGTAGGCGCGGATGTGGCCCAGGACGTTGCGGTGCGACTGGGCCACCCCCTTGGGCTCGCCCGTGGAGCCCGAGGTATAGAGGAGGTAGGCGAGCTGCTCCGGCGGGACGTCGGGGAGGACGGCCGGCTCCGCGCCGGCGGCGGGCTCCAGGCTCTCCACCTGGAGCACGGCGGCCGGCCCGGCGCGCAGGCTCCCGGCCAGCCGGAGCGCCGCGGCGTGGCCGGCGCGGTCGGCCAGGACCAGGGTGGCCGCGGCATCGTCCAGCACCTGGCGCATCCGCGCCTCGGGCCAGGCGGGGTCCAGCGGCACGTACGTCTTCCCCGCCGCCAGCGCCCCCAGCACCCCCGCCACCATCGGCGCGTCGGGCTTGAAGAGGAGCCCCACGCGCCCCGGTCCGGACCCGGCCGAATCCGCCACCGCCGCCGCGATCCGCGCCGCGAGCTCGCCCAGCGCCCGGTAGCTCCACTCGCCCGAGGGAGCGTGGACGGCGGTCCGCTCGGGGTGCGCCGCCGCCCGCGCCCGGAAGCACGCGGCGATGGACCGGTCGATCTCCACCGGGGCGAAGGGCGTGTGCGAAACGGAGGCCCTCATCCGCCGCGCCACGGCGTGGGAGGCGCCCTCCTCGGCCAGCCGGCGGCGCTCCGCTTCGGGGACGAGCGGGAGCCGGTCCACCCTCCGGCGGTCGTCGGCCGCCATCTCCTTCAGCACCGTGTGCAGGTACGCGAGCCAGCGCTCCACCGTGGCGGCGTGGAAGAGCGAGGTGGCGTACTCCACCCCGCCGGTGATCCGGCCGCCCGCCTCCCCCAGGGTGAGCGACAGGTCGTAGCGCACGGCGGCGCGGGCCGCCACGCCGGGGCTGGTGGCCGGCCCCGTCTTCACCCCCGCCAGGTCGAGCTCGCCGCGGGGCGCGCTCTGCCAGGTGAAGCTCACCTGGAAAAGAGGCGCGTGGGCCAGGGAGCGGACGGGGCTCACCAGCTCCACCACCTGCTCGAAGGGGATGTCCTGGTTCTCCTGCGCCTCCAGCACCCGCGCCTTCACGCGCGCCAGCAGCTCCGCCACCGTCGGCGAGCCCGCCAGCTCCACCCGCAGGGGGAGCGTGTTCAGGAAGAAGCCGATCAGCCCCTCGATCTCCCGCCGCCCCCGGTTGGCGGTCGGCATCCCCACCATCACCTCCTCCTGCCCCGAGAGGCGGCCGAGCACGACCGACCACCCCGCCAGCAGCGTCATGAACCGGGTGGTCCCGTGCCGCCGGCCCAGGCTCTTCAGGGTGGAGGCCAGCTCCTCGTCCAGCGCCCACGGCAGGAAGGCGCCCCGGTGGTCCTGCCGCGCCGGGCGCGGGTGGTCGGCCGGGAGCTCCAGCAGCTCCGGGGCGCCCGAGAGCGTCCGCCTCCAGTACTCCGCCTGCCGCCGCAGCACCTCGCCGTCCACCCACGTCCGCTGCCACGCCGCGTAGTCGGCGTACTGGATCTCCAGCGGCGGGAGCGGGTCGGGCTCGCCGCGGCGGTATGCCCCGTAGAGCGCGCTCAGCTCCGTCTTCCACACGCCCATGGACCAGCCGTCGGTGACGATGTGGTGCATGGTCACCAGCAGCACGTGCTCGTCCGGACCCGTGCGCACCAGGCGCCCGCGCACCAGCGGCCCCCGCTCCAGGCTGAACGGCGCCCCCGTCTCCTCGGCCACGATGCGCCGCAGCGCCTCCCCGGCCCCGTCCCCCGTGCCCAGGTCGTGGTCCACCAGGTGGAAGCGGCTGGCCTCCGCGGGGGCGATGCGCTGCACCGGCTCGCCGTCCACCTCCGCGAAGGTGGTGCGGAGCGCCTCGTGCCGCCGGACCATACCGTCCAGCGCCCTCACCAGCGCCGCGCGGTCCAGCTCGCCCGACAGGCGCAGGCTCGCGGAGACGTGGTACGCGGCGCTCGGGCTCCCCATCCGGTCCGCGAACCAGAGCCGCGCCTGCGCGAACGAGAGCGGCAGCGGCCCGCTCCGCTCCACCCGCTCGATCGGTGACGGCGTCGCCGCGGCCCGCGCGGGGGCGGTGGCCTCGGCCAGCTCGAGGAGCGCCAGGCGCTCGGCGGTCGAAAGGTTCAGCATCGTCCGTCCGGCTGGGGTGAGGTGCGAACGCGAGGGGTGTCGCGCGACCGAGGGGAGTGATGCCGAACCCGTCTGGACCCGTGGTCGTTGCGGCCGCGGCGGTGTGGATGCTGCCGCGCCCGGGCTTCGCTGCCGCGGGGGCGGCCGGGCGTGCAGCGCTCGCCGTCCTCCGGGTCCTTTCGGGTGGGCAGGACTCCGCGGCGCGATGCCTCGGGCCATTGGGAGCCCGGGGCTGGAATGAGTGATCCCTCCTTCTCGCAGGATCTCTCAAAGCATTTTGAGAGACTGCACGCCGCGGAGACCGTCGCGACGCGGCCTCCGGGTAATCACTCATTGTGCGGCGGTAAACGATCATCAAGGGTATTGTGAGTATACACCCGTCACCGCCTTCGTTCAAGTTTGCCATCGTCGTCAGATATTGCTTTTTGTTGATGATTACGTGCATTTTTGGATGAGCGGAGAGTGGTAGGGACGAACGGACAGGGGAGGCAGCGCCCACAGGTCCGCTCGTGGAACATCGAATGAAAAGTCGCAAATCGGACGTCAGGAGTTGCAAGCCCCGCTCCCGTCGCGCGGTGCGGGAACCGCGAATACCGGACGATGATGGTCATCGTGCTCCTGCTGACCAACTCGGAATACTCGACCCTGCGGCCGGGCCAGCCCGCCGCCCGGCCCCCCTCCGACCCCTGCCACCCCGGCACCGGGGCACCCAGCCAGTAGCTGCGTAGTTGCCTTTCAACTCCGTCCGCTGCTAGAATGGGCTTCACTGCGGGACGTTTGCCGTCATGTTCTGCTCACCGAAGGAAACGTGAAGAAGCTGCGGCTCGACATCGCGGAAATCCAGGTGCTCTCCCTCACGGTGGAGGCGGCGAAGGGCGTGGGAACCGTCAACACTCACATCACCGAGCCCGGCTTCACCACCGACTTCGACGGCGTGTACGACACCACCGCCGGCACCAGCGGCACCGACATCCACATGACCTGCGCCTCGTGCCCGCGGTACTGCCTGGACGAGCCGATCGGGCCGTGAGGCTGACCTCCGAAGGCGGGGCGGATTCACACCTGGGCCAAAGCCGGCCCACCCGCACGCAGCGGGTGGGCCGGCTCTTTGATTCCGCGGTTGACGCCCCACGGCAGCACCGTGGGGCTTTGCACGGTCGTCGCGGCGGCTGCGGCTTCAGCCGCTCGGCCTCACACGAGGAACGACAGCGCAGGCGGTCCCTCCCGGTCACGGGGGAAGAAGCGGCGGAAGGCCGATTCGACCCTCAACGAGCGGGATCTCGGCGAGGCGGGGGCGGATCTGACCCCGGACCGTCCAGCAGGGCAGCTTTGGTGGGGGCGGCCTTCGGGTGGTTTCGTGTCGAGGCTGGCCGAGCTTCTTTGCGGGAGAGCGGCCAGCCTTGTTCTTGCCCTGTTGGTGAATAGAATAATGCACCAAGTGCTTCTGTCAATTCATTTATTCACCAGACGGGGAGGAGTGCGCTTTGGATTACAAGGAGGCGACCGACCGCTTGCTGGAGCGGATCACGACGGCGGATTTGGCGAGTGAACTTGGCACCTCGCAGAACGCCATCGCACGCGCACGCCTGGATCCCGCCACCCGTGACTTCCGTCCTCCACCCGTTGGTTGGCAGGCAGCAGTTGCCCGCCTCGCCGGTGAACGTGCGTCGCAGCTGCTGAGGCTGAAAACGGAAATGACAGGCGCGCCGCGCGCGGCGAGCGGCACCGCGCACTGGGTCGCCGTGTTGCGGGCGGCACACCTCGTCATCGACGGCAAGCCCGCCGTGTTGAACGACACGGTGGTCGCGCGGCTGCTCGGCGGCGACACGGAGGCGCAGATCCGCGCGCACGCCGACGAGCTGCAGACGCCAGACACGCGCGGCCTGCGCTCGCACGTGGTCCTGCGGAGCCGAGTCGCCGAGGATGCGCTCATGGACGCCGTTGCCGACGGCGTCGAGCAGTACGTGCTTCTCGGCGCGGGGCTCGACACCTTCGCGTACCGCCAGCCACCATGGGCGCACCGCCTCACGATCATCGAGGTCGATCACCCGGCCACCCAGGCGGCAAAGCGCGCGGCGCTTGCCGCGGCGGGAATCGAGATCCCGCCGAACGTGCGCTTCGCCGACGTCGACTTCGAGCGCGAGACGCTCTCCCACGGCCTCGCGCGCTGCGGCGTGCACACGGCGAAGCGCACGTTCTTCTCCTGGCTCGGCGTCACGATGTACCTCACCCGCGACGCGATCGAGGCGACGCTGCGCACCGTGCTGTCGTTCCCGAAGCGGAGCGGGATCGTGTTCACGTTCGCACACACGGCATCGGCGGCCTCAAAGCTCGCCGTGGGTTCCGCGTCGGGCGGCGAGCCGTGGCTCAGCTACTTCACACCCGAGGAAGTCGGAGCGATGCTGCGATCACTCGGCTTCTCCGACGCCAGCTTCCTCTCGCGCGAGGAGGCCGAGCGGCGGTACTATGCGAACCGTACCGACGGGTTCGCGGCGCCGCCCCGCGTGTCGATCGTCACCGCGAGCGTGTGACCACGCAGGCGTGGGCCGGCGCCGGTTCCTGCCCGGGGGCACAGCACTCGCCGCCAGCCTCCAGCCGGTGCCACGGCGCAGTTCGGGTCAGATCCATACCCGGTCGGTGGTCCACAGCCTGTCCCGAAATGCGACCTCACCACGACTTCCTGAGCACTTCCCAGCCATCGGCAGCGGCCTCGTCAGCCAGCATCGCTCGAACTGTCTTGGTCTCGAAGGATCGGCCCATTGCGCGGGCGAGTCCCCGAGCCGTCTCCAATGGCACAAGGTTGGTGAGCATCAGGCACTGTAGTAGCCGAGGAAGACGCATTCGGTGATACGACGGCGATGCACCTGCATCGCCGCGATCGAGGACCACGGTCCAGCACCGCGTCGACCTTGCGCAGGAAGTGGTTCTTTGGGAACGAGCTCTTCTACCTTCACATACTGGAAGAGCGCCGGTTCGGATCGACGGTGTCCGAGCATCGGAAAAGGACGGCCGGGGGTTCACTGTGGACGATTCCACGATTTACCGCCTGGACTGCTCCGAGGAAGCGTGAGGAGCCCCGGCCATTTTCCCGATAGCGAAGGAGAGATCGTGAGCGGTCCCGTGATCAACGCCAACGTGGTGGACGCGCTGGTGCTTCCCCGGCTGGTGTGGCTGCGCCCGAACCTGGTGGGGCTCGTGTTCACGCTGTCGAAGCTGCTCCCCGCGCGCTTCATCGTCCGCAGGGCGCGCGAGGAGGGCGAGCTGCGGCCGGGCGGAGTGATCGCCGAGACCAGCTCGGGGACGTTCGGGCTGTCGCTGGCGATGGTGGCCCGGCTGCACGGGCACCCGTTGGAGCTGGTGAGCGACCCCTCCATCGAGCCGCCGCTGCGGCGCCGGCTGGAGGAGCTGGGGGCCACCGTCCACATCCTGCGCGACCCGGGCCCATCCGGCGCCTTCCAGATCGCCCGGCTCGAGCTCCTGGAGCAGATCCTGGCGGAGAACCCGGACGCGTTCTGCCCCCGCCAGTACACCAACCCCCAGAACCCGGCCAGCTTCGCCCCCTGCGCCGAGCAGCTCGCCCACGCGGCCGGCGCGGTGGACTGCCTGGTGGGCCCGGTGGGCTCCGGCGGTTCGCTCTGCGGGACCGCGTCGTTCCTCCGCCTCCTCTCCCCCGAGCTGAGCGTGGTGGCGGTGGACACGCACCGCAGCGTCATCTTCGGCCTGTCCGACGGCCGGCGCATGCTGCGCGGGCTGGGGAACAGCCTGGTGCCGGCCAACGTGGACCACGCGGCGGTGGACCTGGTGCACTGGGTGGGCGCCGCCGAGGCCTACCACGCCACCCGGCGGCTGCACGTGGAGCACGCGGTGTTCATGGGCCCCACCAGCGGCGCGGCGTTCCTGGTGGCCGACTGGTACGCCCGGAACAACCCCGACGCGCTCACCGCCGTGATCCTCCCGGACGAGGGCTACCGCTACCAGGACACGGTCTACGACGACGCGTGGCTGGAGGAGAAGGGGCTGCGGCTGGACGCGCCCCCCGCCGGGCCGGTGGCGTGGGACCACCCCCACGACGGCGCCGAGGCGTGGTCGTACTTCCGCTGGGGCCGCCGCGAGTACGCCGAGGTGATGGGCGCTCCCCCCGAGCGCCTGGAGCTGGCGTCGCTCTGACGGCGCGCCAGGGCATGGATCCGCCCCGGCCGACGCACGGTTGCGGTTGGCGGTGGACCGACCGCGAAAAAGGGTCTGCACGGACGAACCCCCGCGGCCGCTGCACGTGCAGCAGCCGCGGGGGTTCACGTTTCGATCGAGCTTACGATACTCGCCACCGTGGCGATCGGAGCCACGCGTGCGCCCAGGGACTCACCGCCCTGGACCATGCCGCGATCCGACGGCGTTTATGAAGCGTACACATTCATCAGATTACCGCCAGGTTTTGTTGCGGGGTGTTGACTTTAGGGTCATCGCAGATTTAGTTGCAGAGCTCAACCTGCCAACGACTTGGAAGACCAGGGAAATGTCATCCTGAGTCGTCCCCCGGCTGCGCCGACCCACAGGGCATGAAAGTCGTTGCAGGACGGGTCGAAACGCGCAAGTCTTTGCGTCTTATGTTTCCCACAGGTGCCGCCACTTCTTCACGTGGTAGAAGGAGGGGCGGCCCACACCTCGCGCGCTGTACTCGCGCGGCCTCCCTCGTTCTGCCCCCCTGGGCGGCGGCCTCGCCGAGCGAACCCTTCCCTCCGCGCATCTTGAGACCCGTCGGGAAGAGCGTTGCTCCGGGGGCCGTCTTTCGGTTGCCGGCCATCGATCGCTTTGTTCGAGACCCGGACGAAGGCCTTGCGCGTTTCGAGCCCCGGGCATGATTCAGTTGTTCCGCCTCATCCGGGCAGGGTGCGTGATCCTCGATCGCGTGGGAAGCCATGTCGCGCGAGAGTGCGCAGGGTTTCCGGCGGTGCCGGGGAGGACGCCTCTTCCGTTGTGCCGTTGAATTCTGGCGAGAAGGGGATAAATTCGAGAACCCGTCGATGGCCCGTGGAAGACTGACCGCTTGCCGACTGCCGATAAGCCGATAAAGTGACGAGATCGAGGCGCGGCTTCCCGGTTCGCGCCAGGGCAGCTCGCCGACGCGCCGCTCACCTTTTCTGAGCCCAACGGTCCGCTCCATCCGACTACGCTGCCGGCGAGGGCTCCCGCCGCGATCACTTCTACATCCCTGCAGCACGAGATCTGATGTACCCGGAGGGCAGCTTGGAATGCGCCTGCGGCCGTCGTGGACCCGAACGTTCTGGCGGTTCTCGGTGCAGCAGCCGTGATTCCTGAGCCGGATAGAGGGTCCGGGCAGGACGAGATGCCGGCGCCCATGCTGATTGTCCCAATGGGACGGATCTTTTTGCGCATTGCCGAAGGCTACGCTGTCGCATGAAGTCGCTCCCCCGGCGACCGATCTGCTCCCGAACGAACCGGCTGATGACCATCGACCTTGCACTCACGCGGGACCTCTCTCCCGAACTGCTGCGGGAGCAGGCGGAGTACTGGCAGGAGACGCTGGCGGACGCCCCGGAGCCGCTGGAACTGCCGGCCGACCGCCCGCGCCCCGCGCAGCCGGACGACGCCGGGAGCCTCGTCCGGCTGGAACTGGAAGAGGAGCTGATTGCGACCCTCAAAGCGCTCGGAATGCGCCACCGTTCGCACATATCCACGGTGCTGCTGGCGGGGTGGGCCGCGGTGCTGGGCCGGCTGTCGGGGCAGACGGAGCTGGTGATCGGCACCTCCACGGGGAGCCGGGGGTGCCGGGAGGTGGACGGGCCGATCGGCTGCTTCGTGAACCCGCTGCCGGTGCGGGTGGACCTGTCGGGCTCGCCCACGGCCGCGGAGCTGCTGGGGCGGGTCGAGGCGCGGGTGCGGGGTGCGCTGCGGAACCAGGACCTTTCCTTTGAGCGGGTGGTGGAGCTCGTGCAGCCGGAGGGCGCCGCCGCTTCGGCCACGCCGCTGTTCCGGGCGGCGTTCGCGTGGCGGGACGCGTCGGGAAGCGCGGATCTGACCGGCCTGCAGATCGACGCGGCGGCTCCGGAGCCGCGTGCGACGGCCGGGCTCGACGTCTCGCTCGACCTGTCGCTAGAGCTCCGGGATGAGGGGGGCGGGGTCGCGGGAGAGGTGGTGTTCAGGACGGCGCTGTTCGACCGGGAGACGGTGGAGCGCTACGCGGGGTACCTGCGCCGGATGCTCGCGGGCATGGCGGCCGACGAGACCCGGCCGGTGGACCGGCTGCCGCTGCTGTCGGACGAGGAGCGCCGGCGCGTGGTGGAGGAGTGGAACCGCACGGAGGCGCCGTATCCCGCCGAGTGGTACATCCACGAGCGGTTCGAGGCGCAGGCCGGGCGCACGCCGGACCGTGTGTCGGTGGTCTACGAGGACCGGGAGCTGACGTACGGGGAGCTGAACGCCCGCACCAATCGGTTGGCGCACCACCTCCGCGGCCTCGGTGTCGGCCCCGACGTGCGCGTGGGGATCTGCCTGGAGCGGGGGCCCGAGCTGGTGGTCGCGCTGCTGGGGGTGCTGAAGGCCGGGGGAGCGTACCTGCCGCTGGATCCGGGCTATCCGCGGGAGCGGCTGCTCGACATGGTGCGGGACAGCGCCCCGGTGGTGATGCTGACGCAAGGGGCACTGGCCGGACGGCTCGCTGGGCTGGACCTGCCCCTGCTCGCGCTGGACGAGGACG
>DASQLJ010000726.1:0-6084 GCA_035630095.1 Longimicrobium sp. | reverse complement strand
GGCGAGGCGTGGTCGGCCTCAGGATGACACTGCCTGGTCTGCACGGTTAATTGTGAAAACTGGTATGAGTCGTCGCGAAACAGGTATCGAAAGCGACGGTGAGCTGGGCGCGGCGGAACGGTTTTCTTGTGGACGCTTGACGTAGATGCATCCATGCGTCGCACGCGGCGGCAGTTCTTCGACATCGCCTCCATCTCACCCGAACAGCGTGTGCAGGACGATGGGGGACGTCGCGAGGAGGATCGAAAGCCGGCTGGCGGGGCGGCCCGCGTCGTCGGCGAGGTAGAAGATGCGGGGCGGAAGGTAGAGCAGGATGGTGAGGAACCAGGCCAGGAACACCCTGCCGGCGAGGCCCGGCGCGTCCGTGACCCGCCCGAGGCTCGAGAGCATCACGGTCCACAGCACCTGGAACAGGATCATGTTCACGAAGATGCACAGGTCGCCGGCCGCCGCGGTCCTCGGGTCGCGCAGAAAGGCGCCGGGCGGCTTCCTGGGCGGCGAGAGGTAGCGGTAGACCAGGAACGTCTGGACGATGCCCAGCACCAGCACGGCCAGCATCATCGGAAGGAAGATCCCGGCGCGCTGGCCGAAGTCCTCGCCGAAGATCCGCTGCCCGATCATCACCCCCGCCACCGTCCCGATGGTCAGCGATACCGCGAGGTAGATCGCCGGGTGCAGCAGGCACCCCGGCGCCCCGCTCGAAAGCGGTTCGGCGCCGTCGTTTCCGCGGCGCCGGTGCTGGTGGAAGTGCCAGCGCTTCAACACCGCGCCAGCCGCCGGAAGCACGAAGATCCCCACGAAGAACACGGTGAGCGAGAGCTTCGCCGCATCGTCCCCAGCCGACGCAGCGGCGGCGAGCTGCATGAACGCCCGCGCGAGCCGGCGCATCAGCACCAGGCCCAGCACGAAGACGACCGCGTCGAGGAGGATCCCGCGGTTCGGCGGTGCGGCGATCGCGTGGAGGTTCACGGGAAGCGCTGGAGATGGGCTCGCCAGACCGGCGGGGAGGAACGGAACGCGCGGCCGCCCGCGAGTTTCCGCCCGGGGGGAGAGGCTGACGCGCTCAGAATAGCCGCCGTCGGGGGATGGAGGAAGCACGCGTGCACGATGGGCTCACCCGGGCCTGAGCGACTCCCGTCTTCGATCGTCCGGCCGGCCGGGCCGCGCGTCGGGGCGGCCGCGTCGGGGCGGCCGCCGATGGCCGGCGGCGCACGGTGAACGCGGGCTCCAATCTTGACCACGGCCCTCCGGCAGGGCAACATTGGCCGGATGGCGGAGCGTCCACCGCGGCGCCGGCTGCCATCCTTGCACGGCGCGCCGTCGCGCGCGCCGCCATTCCCCGCCCGGCCGACCGAAACCTCTCTCCGCAACGTTTCGCAGGCGCGTGCTCATGCGGCCGCGCCAGCGTGCGCGAGACGTGTCGTTTCCTCCCCCACCTCGCGAGACTTTCCTCCCGGGGATCATCCCACCTCTTTTCGAAAGTCGATTCATGAGCCGTGTTGGATTCAACCTATGGCGCGCGCTGTTCGTGATCGGCGGCGCGCTGGTGATCGCCGGCGGATTCATGCATCCGCGCGGCACGATGGCGCAGATGCTCGCCGATCCGAACTGGCTGCCGGGGCATTCGCTGCAGACGGTGGGATTCCTGGCGCTGTGCGCCGGGCTGGCGCTGTACCGCCGCGACGCCGCGCTGCCGCGGCGCACGCGGTGGTGGGCGACCGCCGCCGCCGTGATGATGGCGCTGGAGACGCTGGAGATGGCCGTCCACACGCTGGCGTACGTGGACCGCGCCGCCGCCCAGGCCACCGTGGAGCACGTGGGGATGGCGACGCCCGTGCTGCTGACCCACCTGTGGATGGCCACGCTCGTCGGCCCGGTGAGCGGCGTGGCGCTGATCGCGCTGATCTGGGTGGGGATGCGCGAGCGCTCGCTGGGCTCGCCGTGGATCGGGTGGCTGGGGATGATCGGGGCCGCGGCGCACGCGGCGGTGATGCCGCTGGTGTTCCTCCTGAACCTGCCGATGTTCGGGATCTTCTTCCCGATGATCATCTTCCTGGCGCTCTGGTTCTGCCTGGCCGGCGTGTGGCCGCGCCGGAAGCAGCGCGCGCACGTCCCGCCGGCCGCGGCCCGGCCCGCGCCGCGCGAAGCCGTCTCCGGCGCCGTCTGACGGCGCCCGCTCGTTTTCAGCCCGTGAGCACACGCCGACACGCATCGACACGCGGTCCCGGTTCTCCGCCCGTCCTCGACGCGTCGCACCGCTTCCACTCTCTTCACCAACGCCCATGACTCCACGCATCCGCAACATCCTGACGGCGGCCGCGACGGTGGCCGCGCTGGCGCTCGCCGCCCGCCTCCCCGCGCAGATCGCGCCGGGCGAGTACGCCGCCCGCCGCGAGGCGCTGCTGGCGCAGGTCGACTCGGGCGTGGTGGTGGCGTTCGGCGAAGTGGAGCCGGTGACGTACTGGCCGCCCTTCTCGCAGCTCCCCTCGTTCGAGTACCTGACCGGCTTCGGCGAGCCCGACGCGGTGCTGGTGATGGTGAAGCGCGGCGGGCGCGGCGAGGCTCGGCTCTACCTGCAGCCGCGCAACGAGCGGCACGAGCGCTTCGTGGGCCCGCGCACCGGCCCCGCCGAGGCCCGGGCGCGCACGGGGATGGCCGGCCGCCCCCTCGCCGGGCTGCGCGCCGCGGTGGACTCGGCCGTCGCGAGTGGGCTGCGGCTGTACGTGGTGAGCGACGTGCACACCACCGACTTCGTGCAGGAAGACTCGCTCACGCGCGGCGCGCGCTTCGTGGAGGCGCTGCGGCGTGACCGCCCCGGGCTGGCGGTGGAACGGCTGGACCGCGCGGTGTTTCGGTTGCGCGCGCGGAAGACCCCAGCCGAGGTCGCGCTGCTGCGCCGTGCCACCGAGATCACCACCGCCGGGCACCGCCAGGCGATGCTCGCCATGGCGCCCGGCTGCACCGAGGGGCAGATCCAGGGGGTGATGGAGAGCACCTGGCGCGGCATGGGCGGCGAGCGGCCGGGGTACGGCAGCATCGTGGGCTCGGGCCCCAACGCGCTGCGGCTCCATTACGAGCGCAACGACCGGGTGATGCAGGCGGGCGACGTGGTGGTGATCGACGCGGCGACGGCGCTGTCGCACTACTCGTCCGACGTCACGCGGACGCTGCCGGTGACCGGGCGCTTCACCGCGGACCAGCGCGCCATCTACCAGATCGTGCTCGACGCGCAGGCGGCGTTCGTGCGGCAGATCCGCCCCGGCTCGGCCCTGGAAGCGGCGAACGACTCCGGGAGGGCGGTGATCGCCGCCGGCCTCGCGCGGCTGGGGCTGATCGAATCGCCCGACGCGGTGTTCGACACGGGGGAGCCGTGCATGCGCGACTCCTGCCGGCAGGTGCGGCTGTTCGCCTGGCACGGCTACGGCGGGCACGGCGTGGGGCTGGAGGTGCACGACCCCGCGCAGTACTACTTCGACCCGCAGCGCTTCGAGCCCGGCGACGTGTTCACCGTGGAGCCGGGGATCTACGTGGACCCCGACTACGTCGCCGGGATCGCCGACACGCCGCGCAACCGCGCGCTGCTGGCCAGGATACTCCCCGTGGCGCGGCGCTACGCGAACATCGGCGTGCGGATCGAGGACGTGTACGGCGTGAGCGAGCGCGGCGTGGAGTGGATGTCCAGCGGCGTGCCGCGCGACTTGGCCGCCGTGGAGGCGCTGATGCAGCGGGCGCCCGCGGACGGCCGGCGCTGCGGGATGCCCCGCGACTGAGCGACGCGGCCGTCAGCCTCACGCGGCGGCCACGGCCTCGGTAGATTGGTGAAGGGTGCGCCGGGGACATCATCCCCGGCGCGCAGGTTTTACGGCCGGCATCGACAAACTGACGAGGGATTCGCGGATGTACCCATCTACCGGCACCCCGGAGCCGTGCCGCCGTGGCTGAGCGCAAGCACGGCGCGGCCGCGCCAGAGACGCACACCACCATCGCCGGCGCGGACTGGAGCGGCGACGACATCTCCACGCAGGTCCACACCGCCGTCCTCTTCACCGACCTGGACCTGACCGAGGTGGAGAACGAGGGCGCGGTGTTCAACGACTGCACCTTCCGGCGCGGGCGCTTCAACCTGTCCGTGCACACGGACTCGGCGTTCCTGAACTGCACCTTCGCGAACTGCAACTTCTTCAACGCGCGCTTCACCAACTGCAAGCTGGTGGGCAGCATGTTCGACCGCTGCACCTTCGACAACCTGGCCGTGGAGGGCGGGAACTGGTCGATGGTCGGCCTCCCCGGCGCCGACCTGCGCCGCGCCACCTTCAGCGGCGTGCGGATGCGCGAGGCGGACCTCACCTTCGTGCGCTGCGAGGGCGCCTCGCTGCGCGACGTGGACCTGTCGGGCGCGTGGCTGCAGGGGGCGAAGCTGACCGGGTGCGACCTGCGCGGCAGCGACCTGAGCGCGCTGGAGCCCGACCGCGTGGAGATGAAGGGCGCCATCATCACCTACGAGCAGGCGATCACCATCGCCGCGGCGCTGGGGCTCGACATCCGCGCGGAATGATCGAAGCGGCGTCGGAAGATGCCGGCCCTTCCGATTCGACCTGACCGGCGGCTGAAGCCGCAGCAACAACTACGAAAAGCCTCGCAAACTGCGCGAGGCTTCTCCGGATGGTGACAGAATCGCGGGGATCTGAAGGTCGGCTTCCCCTTTCATCCTCATCGGATCCCACCGGCGCGATGCGGCTCCTCGCGCCGGGGCGACGAAATCCTTGATGTGCAGGAAGCAGGTTCCCCGTCGGGCAGTGACGCCGGCCCCATCTTCCACGGAGGGGTAGATCATGAGCCAGGTTCTGGACATCGCCGTTTACGCCGAGCATTCCGATTCACAGAAGAAGATGGAGATGGGGTGGAACGCGCGGGTGTTCAACCGCACGGAGATGGAGGTGGGCTCCAGCATCCGCCGCGACGCGAAGACCGGCGTGATCTCGCTTGGGCCCGGCGTCTACCACGTCACCGGCAGCTCGCAGGTGACCTACAACGACCTGGCGCAGCATCCGCGGAACGGGGGGTGGAACACCGAGGCGCGCCCCAACGGCGGCTACTGCCGGCTGCGCCACGTGTCCCCCGTCCCGGTCGCGGACATTCCGAACGAGGACGCGCTCGTGGTGGGCACCATCAGCAACGCCAACATGCTGCCCAGCATGATCGACGCGTACGTGGACGTGCCGCACCACGCCGAGCTCGTGCTGGAGCACCAGGTGGGCGACGAGGTGGACGGCATCTACCTGCAGGACAACGCGGTGCACTCCACCTGGCACGTGTTCGCGCGCATCGCCATCCACCGCGTGCGCGAGACGGCCAGCACGTACGAGCGCTCGGCGCTGGGCAGCGTGCTCCGCGCCGCCTACCGGGCCTTCCTCGCCGAACCCGAGCGCTACCGGCGGCTCTTCGCCACGTACCTGGGCGTGACGCCCAAGTTCGTGCCCATGTGCGACGACGGCGCGTGGCCGAGCCCGACGGACGCCACGCTGGCGCGCGTCCTGGCGAGCGGCGTGCTGCGCTTCGGCTACGCCGAGAACGCGCCGTACGTCTACCACGCCGGCGAGAAGCACGACGGCGAGCTGATGGGGTTCGAGTGGGAGCTGGGGAACGCGCTGACGGCCATCATCCGCGACCAGTACTTCCACGTCGCACCGGGGAAGGGGCTGCGCGCGGAGTGGGTGCGGGTGACGGTGCCCGCCGGCGGCGACCCCGAGCTCGCCCGCTTCGACGCGCTGTACGGCGGGTTGAAGGACGGGGACTTCGACGTGGCGATGTCGGGCCAGGCCAACGTGAGCGCCGACCAGGGCTCGCCCGACGCGACGCGCGAAGTGGACTGGACGCCGCCCACCGCGATCCTCTTCACCAACATCCTCTACTCCGGCATGGGGGACGAGAACCTGTCCGACCTCGTCGGCGCGTCGCACGAGCGGTTCATCGCCCGCGTGAAGGACTGGGCCGACGTGAAGATCATGTGCATGAAGAACCCCGGCCCGTCGCCCACCAACTCGGCGGCGCTGGTGGACGACATCAACCTGGCGGGCGGGCACG
>DASQLJ010000725.1:0-2450 GCA_035630095.1 Longimicrobium sp. | reverse complement strand
ACCGCAAAGAGGGGAGAGACCAGTGACCGACTCCACAACCCGTCCTCGCGCTGATGCGGGACCGATGATCGCCCACCCCCGCTCTCGCCCTCAGCGGCGTCGCGATACCGAGCATCGGCTCACCCACGACATCGACGTGTGGGTGGCCAGTGCCTCGGTGGACGGTGCGCCGTATCTCGTGCCGCTGTCCTTCGACTGGGACGGCGAGGCGCTGCTGCTGGCCACACCGGCCGACAGCCCGACGGGCAGCAACCTCGCGACCACCCGGATCGCCCGGATGGCGCTCGGCCACACCCGCGACGTCACGATCATCGACGGCGAGGTCGAGGTTCTGGAGATCCACGCGCTACCGCGGCAGCGCGGTGACCGGTTCGCCGCGCGCAGCGGCTTCGACCCGCGTGCGGAGAATCGGCGCTATCGCTGGTTTCGCATCGCCCCGCGCCGCATCCAGGCCTGGCGGGAGGTCAACGAGCTGGTCGACCGCGAGCTGATGCGCGATGGGCGCTGGTTGATCGAGTCAGGCGAGATCGACAGCGACCGCGAGGAAGGCCCCGCGCGCGGGCCGCGATAGCGCGCCGTGGCGGCCGGGGCGTCAGTTCAGCTCGGTGCGGCAGGACACGCAGCGCCCGCCGACCGCGGACGGGCCGGACCCGTAGCGGGGCGTCATCGCCCCGTCGCAGATCGGGCACGTCGCGGTGCGGTGCGCGGTGAGGTCCTCCCAGGCGCCGGAGAGCATGTCCTCCAGCGTCCGGCCCTCTCGCGGGGGTGCCAGCAGGCGCTCGGCAGCGGACGGAAACCGGCGAACCGGCAGCTCGTAGAAGAGCGCGGGGGCGTGCACGGCCATCACTGCACGCTCCGAAACAGGCCGACGACGCGCCCGAGCACGCGGACGTCGCGCGAGCGGATGGGCTCCATCGTGGCGTTCTCCGGCTGCAGGCGGATGTGGTCGGCCTCGCGGAAGAAGCGCTTGACGGTCGCCTCCTCCCCCACGAGCGCGACGACGATCTCGCCGTCCTCCGCGGTCTCCTGGGGGCGCACCACGACGTAGTCGTCGGGCAGGATGCCGGCTTCGATCATCGACTCGCCGCGCACGCGCAGGACGTACTCGCCCACCTCGCCGCCGGCGAGCGCCGGGACCGACACGTACTCCTCGATGTTCTCCTCGGCCAGCACCGGCGAGCCGGCGGCGACCTGGCCGACGAGCGGCAGCCCGTCCGGGCGCACGGCCGACTTGACCTGCTCGAGCGCGCGGTCGAGCAGCTCGATCGCGCGGGGCTTGGAGGGATCGCGGCGCAGCAGGCCGAGCTTCTCGAGGTTGGCGAGGTGCGCGTGCACGGTCGAGGAGGAGGCCAGGCCGACTGCCGAGCCGATGTCGCGCACGGTGGGCGGGTAGCCGTGCTTCGCCGAGTGGCGCTTGATGAAGTCGAAGATCTCCTGCTGGCGCTTGGTCAGATCGAGATCCATGGCGCAGGCTCCTTGACGGGGGGTGAGGTCTTGTGAGGGGCGAACATCTGTTCGCACAAGCTAGACGGCCCGTCGGACAGAAGTCAAGCGCCTGCCTATACTGGCCCTCGCCCTGCGCCGGTGGCGGAATTGGTAGACGCGCAAGGTTGAGGGCCTTGTGGGGGGATTCCCCCGTGGAGGTTCGAGTCCTCTTCGGCGCATGTCATGAGAAACCCCGGTTATGCCGGGGTTTCTCATGTTGCTAGCGCATGAGCGTGGGACGCCGGTGCTAGTCCCACAGCGCCACGCGGTCCCCGCCGGCGCCCGAGAGCCGCGTCCATCCGGCTGGGCTGCCGCGCTGTGCGAGTCCGCGACGTCCTCAAGGCGCTGAGGCGAGCGTTTGGTGCGGCGGACGCCTCGATGGCGACCGCGCGGCGACGTGCCGCGCGTGGTGCGGAAACACCGCGGGCCAGAACGGGCTCGAGCACGGGTGCGTCAAGTGGGACCGCAGGTCCGGCACGAACCACCTCATCAAGGGAGCTTTCCGAGCCCGAAAGTGCCGCTCGCCCTGTGATGGCCGCGGCGCAGGAGAGAGCCGTGATCGCACGAAGACCACGCTATGAGACCACTGCGACCGCAGGTTGCCCTGTGGGCAGTGCCGCTAGCGATCGCGGGAGCCATCTTCATCGCCGCACTCCCAGAGGACCTTCGTCACGACGTAGCGGTTGCGGGCGTAGTCCTCGGAACTGTGACCGCGCTGCTCGGGGAGCAAGCGGCCTCGAAGAACGACGGGCACGGCAGCTCATTGCGCGGTGTCGCGATCTCGCTCATCGGCTTCTCTACGGTGGTCTTGGAGACGCCTGCCGGCGACCTTGGGTCGGGACTTTTCGTGGGCGGGGTGCTTCTCGTGCCGGCGATGATCGCCGTGGCTCTCATCCTCTCCTTTCAAGCGAAGCGCAAGTCCGAGGCGCCACCCGAGCCCCAGGCGCCGCCCCTGTAGCGCTGGT
>DASQLJ010000724.1:0-6903 GCA_035630095.1 Longimicrobium sp. | reverse complement strand
ACCACCGCGTCCATGCGCCGCTGGAAGGCGGAGTCGATCGAGCCCGGGGAGTTGGTGGTGACGAAGACGATGCCGGTGTAGGTGTCGAGCCGCTGCAGCAGGTAGTTGGTCTCCAGGTTCGCCCAGCGGTCGTTGGACGAGCGCACCTCGGTGCGCTTGCCCATCAGCGAGTCGCCCTCGTCCAGCAGCAGCACCACGTCCAGGTCCTCGGCGCGGCCCAGCACGCGCGCCAGGTTCTTCTCCGTCTCGCCGATGTACTTGTTGACGATGGTGGACAGGTCCACGCGGTACAGGTCCAGCCCCAGCTCGCTGGCCAGCACGCGCGCGGCCAGCGTCTTCCCCGTGCCGCTGGGCCCCTGGAAGAGCGCGCGCACCCCGCGGTTCATCCCGCCGGGGATGCCGTCGCCCAGCGCGCCGGCGAGTTGCTCGCGGTGGCGGCAGCGGCGCTCCAGGTGCAGCAGCTCGGCGGCGGTGGAGCGGTGCAGCACCAGGCGCTCCCACCCGCCGCCGTCCTCCAGCCGCGCCGCGAGCGCGTCGAGCTGCTGGCGGTTGATGGAGCGCGCGGCGGCGCGCACGTCCTCCGTCGTGACCTCGGCCCGGCCGTCGAGCGCGGCGTGGCCCTGCGCCAGCTCGGCCGCGCGGCGGACGTAGCGCCCGCCCAGCGTGTACGCCTCCGCCAGCGCGGCGTGCGTGGCGGCCGGCGCGCCGGGGAGCGCGCGGGCCCAGTGGCGGCGGCGGAGCGCGGGGGTCTCGGGGGGGAGGTGCACCAGCACGGCGCGCTCGGCCGCGGCGCCGCCCACCCCGCCGTCGTGGCCGGCCACCACCGCCGCCGGCACGCGGCAGCCGCCCCACGCGGGGACCTCGAAGGTTTCGCCCGGCCCCATCTCCAGCACGAACGCGGGGACGGCGCCCACCAGCGCCGCCAGCGCCCCCAGCACCCGCCACGCCTCGGGAACGCCCGGGCCGGGGGGAACGGCCTCCAGCACCCCGCGGCCCAGGCCGCGCGCCACGGCGCCCACCAGCTCCAGCCGCTCGCTCCCGGCCAGGCCGCGGACGACCAGGACCTCCGCGCGCCCGCTGGCGAGGAGGGCGCCGGCCTCGGCCGCGCGGCCGCGCGGGGCGTCGTCCAGCACCAGCTCGTCGAGCGTGGCGAACGACGCGGGCGGGTGCCAGCGCACGCCCGGCAGCGGCTCGGCCGGCGTGTCGCCGGAGACGGCGGTCCACAGCGGGGCGGGGACGCGCAGCTGCCAGTCGGCGCGCGGGTCGCCGGGGTTGAGCGCCTCCACCAGCCCCGCGTCGAGCAGCGGCCGGCAGAGCGCCCAGGCGTCGCCCGCCGCGCCGTCGGCGCCGTCCGTCGCGCCCGCCACCACCTGGTGCACCAGGGCGACGGTGGGCCGCCGCGAGGCGCCGCCCTGCGCCGCGGCGAAGAGGGCGCCGAAGCGGGCGTCTTCCTCCACCATCCCCACCACCAGCAGCGCCAGCACCTGCGCGTCGCCGAAGCCCGGCTCGTCGCGCAGCGCCCGCAGCGGCAGCCGCGCGCGCACCGCCGCCTCCCAGCGGCGCACCTCGCGCCGCAGCCAGCGCAGGGCGTCGTCGCAGCGCACCTCGCCCTCGTGCGGCAGCGGGACCTCGCGCAGGTAGGCGTGCAGGAAGGGGTGCTCGTCGAGCACGGCGTCGGGCTCGGCGCCCGAGGCCGCGGCGCGGGCGCCGGCGTACGCGACCACCGCCAGCACGGCCTCGTAGTAGCGCAGCCCCAGGTGGCCGCGCGCGTCGTGGGCGACGCCGGGGAAGAGGGAGCCGCTCATCACCGCCTCAGGCGAAGTGGAAGGTGACCACGCGCGCCAGCTCCGGCACCCAGCCGGGGTTGGCGTCCAGCCCGGCGACGCGCACGGCGACGCTCACCTGGTCCATCTCCATGCGCACGTCCACGTGCGCGCGGGTGGCCTGGATGCGGCCGATGCGGCGCACCAGCGCGCTCTCCAGCGCCTCGTTGGCCCCGCCGGCCCGCAGCGCCGCCTCCAGCCGCAGCCGCACGAAGGGGACGACCAGGTCCAGGAAGCGCCCGAGCTCGGGCGACGGGTCGATCCCCAGCGGCGGCGACGGCGCGGGGGCTGCGCCGCCCGCGTCCCGGAGGATCGCCGCCCAATCGCCCGGCAGTGTCCACACCGCCGGCGCGAGGAACCCCGTCCCCACCGGCTCCTCGGCGTCCCGTCCATCCAGCCCGGCGAGGACGCGCCAGACCGGGTCGTGCGCGAGCCCGGCCGCGCGCGGCCCCAGCAGCGCCCGCGCCAGGAGCTCGATCCATCCCCATCCCCCCACCACGGAGGGGAGGCGGAAGTGCGCGTCGAGCGCGCGGAAGAAGCCGAGCGAGCGCACCACGTTCACCAGGTAGAAGACGCCGCACGCCGCCGACATCGTCTCCGCCGCCTCGATCGTCGGTCCGGTGAAGCTCGGCAGCGGCTCCGTCCATCCCTCCTCCGCCGCGGTCGGGGGATGGACGCCGGGAGATGGCGCCACCTCCGCCACCGCGCGCACCGCGTCCGCCTCCGCGTCCCGCGACTCGTTGCGCGCGACGCCCGCTTCATCCGGCGACGTCGATGCTTCGGGCGATGGGGATGGGGAGGCATGCGCCTCGTTCGACACCTCGCGCTCCCCGCTGTCGCCGGCGGCCAGGCGCGGCGCTTCGTCCCGCACGGCCGTGGGCGCGTCCGCCGCCGCGGACCGCGCGGCGGGGGGCGGCGTCGGGAGAGGCGGAGCGCGCGGCGCGTCCGGCGGCGGGCGGTCGCGGACGGGCGGTGTCGTGCGCGGCGGCTCCGGGCGCGATCGCGCCTCCACCCACGCGCGCCAGCGGACGAAGCGCGCGACGAAGGCCGGCCCGCGCGCGACCAGCGGCGCGCGGTGCAGCGCCAGCGACACGCCCAGGAGCGCGCGCTGCTCCGGCGCCAGCGAGCGCGAGACCAGCGACGGGCCGAGCACCATCTCCCACGGCGCGGCGACGTCGAATGCGCCGTCCGCGTCCGTCGTGTCGGCTGATGCGGCGCGAACGGCTTCGGGAGATGGAGATGATCGGGCGGCGCGATCCTGGTTCCCCGATCCCCCTATCCCCATCTCCCGAACGAAGTTGGGCGGCGGGGCGGCGAAGAGGCCGGGGAGCTCGAAGGCGCGGGCGACGGCGCCCAGGATGCGCGCGGCGTGCACGGGCGAAAGGCTGGCCGCCACGCGCCCCGCCTCGCCCCAGCCGGCCAGGTGCTCCAGCGCCGCGGGAACGTGCCGCGGCTCGCGCAGCCAGAGCGTGGCCAGCGCGTCGGCCGGGGCGCCCAGGCCCCGGGCGAGCGTGTTCCACCACCAGCGCGCGCCCGCCACCCCGGCGCAGGCGTCGCGCGCGAACGCCGCCAGCAGCTCGGCCTGGTCGGCGAAGAGGACGGCCTCGGCGTCGGCCGGGAGCACGCCGCGCGACGGGCGGGCGGCGGCGTGCAGCCGGTCGGCGAGCGCGCCGCGGACGGCGCGCGCCCACTCGGCGGATGCGCGCGCCTCGCGCCCGCCCGCGCGCAGCCGCCGGGGGAGCGGGTCGCCCAGCGCGCGCACCACCAGCACCGCCGACGGCGGCATCGCCTCCGGCTCCAGCTCCGCGCCGCCGAGCATCCGCTGCAGCCGCAGCCGGAGCGCGGGGTCGGCCGGTGCCCGCCGCCGGGCGCCGCGCGCGACGGTGCTCATCGCGCCTCGCGGGGAGGGGAGGGGACGGGGAAGAGGGGACGGGGAGCGGCCCGCGGCGGCCCGCGGTCCGCGCCGGCGGCGGCCCGGGTCGATGCGACCGTGGCGAGGAGGGCGATGCCGCCGGCCGCCAGCGCCAGGGCGAAGAGCTGGGGGAGGGAGAAGGGGCCGGCGACGGGGTGGAAGTCGTCGCGCAGCGGCTCCAGAGAGAAGCGGGCGGCGCCGTAGGCGAGCGACGCGACCCCCAGCGCCGCGCCGCGCGGCAGGCGCCGCCGATGGAGGTAGAGGAAGATCCCGAGCCCCGCGCCGGCCAAGTACAGCTGCACCGGGTGCACGGGGAGCGACGCCCCCGCGTCCGCGCCGATCCAGCCGCGCGCGGCGTGGGCGGCCCAGGCGTCGGTGCCCGGGGTGAAGCGCACCGCCCAGGGAAGCGCGGACGGCACGCCGAAGTCGTCGCCGTTCAGGAAGCAGCCGGCGCGCGCGACGGCGTACCCCAGCGCCGCCGCGCACGCGGAAAGGTCCGCGTAGCCGAGCACCGGGAGGCGGCGGGCGGCCAGGTACCCCGCGCCGCAGAGCGCGGCGCCCGCCAGCACGCCGAACACGCTCTGCCCGCCGCTCCACACGCGCGCCCACTCCGCCGCGCTCCCCCCGCCGTGCGTGGCCAGGAAGAGCGCGTGCCCCCCGGCCACCCCGCCGAGCGCGGCGCAGAGCCACGCCCGGTGGAGCTCGCCGCCGTCCAGCCCGCGGTCGGGGGCCCGCCGCAGCGCGTACGCCGCGGCGAGCACCACCGCCAGGCCCGCCAGCAGGCCCTCGGGAAGGGTGCGGGGGACGGTCATCGCCCCGTCACTCCGTGGCCCTGGGGTGGCGCACCAGCCTGAGCAGCGCTAGCCCCACCAGCACCACCGCCGCCCCGCCGCCGCCCAGCGGGCACCCCTTCTTGCCGCCGCCGCCGGGGGGGGTGGAGTCGGGAGGCGTGGTGCCGCCCGCGGGCGTGCCGCCGCCGTACACCAGCACCCCCTCCAGCCTCCGCGTTTCCCCCTTCTCGAACTCGAGCGGGGTGGCGCGCAGGTCCAGGCGCACGGTCATCCCCTGGGGCACGTGCTGGTCGATCACCGGGAGCACCGTGTACCGCGCCTCGTCGGGGGCGGTGACGTTGAACGTCAGCTTCTGCTGCTGCTGCCGCATCAGGATCTCCGCCGGCACCAATTGCAGCGCGCCGCCCAGCGCCTCGATGATGCGGTACGGGGTCCGCTGCCGCGCGCGCGGGTGCTGGTAGCCGTAGGTGCGCACCTGCACCCCCACGTTCCGCGCGCCGAAGGTCCTCCGGTCGGCGTCCGACCAGATCACCTGGTTCCCGCGCAGCGTGTCGCGCGGCCCCTCTCCCGTGCGCTGCGCGGAGAGCCTCGCCGGGCCGAAGAGCGAGGGAAGCCGGGCCAGGCTCCACGCCAGGAGCGGCTCGCGCGAATCGCCCAGCGAGGTGGGGCAGAGGCCGCCGGGGCAGTTGGTGCCCGTGGCCAGGCGCGAGATGTTGCGCTGGGCGCTGTGGATCGGCTGCAGCCCGTACTTCGTCTCCAGGTCCACGATGGTGGTGTGCGGCGCCTGCGCCAGCGCGCGGATCTGCGCCTCGGTGAAGTCGCCGCGGAAGGAGTTGGGGAGCGCGTAGACGCGGATGCACGGGTGCGCCGCCAGCCCCGCGGGCGCGTCCCAGATCGCGCTCGTCTCGGTGGCGCCGCCGGTGGGTATGTTCACCCCGATCCGCAGGTCCATGAAGGTCCAGCGCACGGTGCCGGCGTCGTGGTCGCCCCACAGGTACAGGAGGTTGCGCTTGGTGGCGCCGCCCGGGTTCAGCACGGTGGCGCGCACGCGCACCTCGCACGGGTGTCCCGGATAGTACTCCCAGCCGGTGGCGCCCGTGCAGTACAGGGCCTGCACCGCGGTGGCCTGCCAGTAGACGGGAGCGTGGTCGAAGGTGACGTCGCCCGGCGCCTGGTCGTGGTAGCCGCCGCCCCAGGCCAGCGGGCTCAGCCAGTCGTTGCACGACGCCGTCTCGTCCGAGCTGAGCATGTTCGCGTTGGTCGTGAACGGCAGGCTCTCGGGGAAGCGCGTGCCCGAGTAGAAGGTGCTGGCGTTCAGGTCGTTCACGATGGCGAACGCCAGCCCGATGTCGGTGGCGAGCGGCGCGGCCACCCCCAGGCTGGCCAGCGAGAACTTCATCTCCACCGTGTATCCCGCGCCGCCGCCCGCCAGCGAGGGCTGCATCACCACGTCGGCGGCGGGCCATGGCGTGGGGCCGAGCCAGTCGTTCTGCCCGGGGCACAGGCCGCTCCCCGTCTGCGAGGTGTAGTGGTCGCGCTGCAGCCCGGCGCTCGTGGACCAGCGGTGCGAGAAGACGTAGCGGTGGTCGGCGCCGCCGGCGTTCAGGATCACGTCGCGGCTGTGGTTGGGGTCCAGGTGCAGGATGATCATCTCGCCCAGCGACCCCGAGGCGCCCAGCGCGTTGGTGACGTCGCCCACCTCGAAGAGGAGGTACAGGTTCAGGTTGTCGCTCTTGCTGTACACGCGCACCGTGCGCTCCGCGTTCCCCGCCTGGCTGCCGACCAGGTCGTTCAGGCAGCCGCCGCCGCTCTGCAGCACGCTGGCGTCGTCCCACTCGACCCCCGTACGGGCGCCGTCGATGGCGGGCGTGCCGCCGGGGCGGAAGCCGATCCAGCAGGTGTCTGCGCGCGCGGGGGCGGGCGCGAGCGCGCCCAGCAGGAGCGCCGCCGCCGCGAGCCCGGCCAGCCGGGCCGCGCGGGGTGCACCGGGGGTCGTGGCATTCATCGAGGCCTCGAAGAGGGAGGGAGGGCGATGGGAGCGAACGCGCGGCCCCCCCGGCTCCCGGCCGGGAGGGGTCGCCGCCCGGGTGGGCGGCCGCGCGGTGGGGGTGCGCATGGGCATGCCGCGGCCGTCAGGGGACGCCGCCGGGAAGGGTGATCGTCCACGCCGACCACGCGTCTTCGATGCGGTCGGATTCCGCCGTGTCGGTCGACTCGACCACCAGCGCCATCTGCAGCGTCTTGGCGGAGCTCCCGCGCGACGTCGGCCCGCGCACGGTCGCCACCGCCACGTTGCTGGCGGTGACGCCGGAGGTGAGCGTGCGCCGGACGGTGGCCGTGCGGGTCGCTCCCGCGGGGGCGGCGGTGCCCCCCGAGA
>DASQLJ010000723.1:0-5272 GCA_035630095.1 Longimicrobium sp. | reverse complement strand
CGTCGGACAGGTCGATGGCGGCCACGACGCGCCGCAGCGGGAGCTCGAGCGCGCGGGGCACGATCAGGCACGGGACCTCCGCGCCGCGCACCACCCGGTCCGCCGTGCTCCCCAGCGCGCCGCCGCCGCGCCGGCGGTGCGGGCCCAGCACGATGACGTCGGCGCGCGTGCGCTCCGCGGCCTGGAGGATCACCTCCTCCGGCGCTCCGGGGGGCGCCATGGTCGCGGCCTCTCCCGCCTCGGGGGAGAGCCGGGCCACGTGCTCCCGCAGCCGGGCCTCCACGTCGCGCTCCCCCGGCCGGGCGGCGTGCACCACGTGCAGGCGGGCGCCGGCCAGCCCGGCGAGCGCGGCGGCGGCCTGGACGGCACCCGCCGACTCGTCGGTGAAGTCCGTGGCGACGAGCACGTTCCTGAGGACCAGCTGGCGCACGGGACCGTCCTCCTGCGGCAGGGTTGGCGAGGCGCGGGCATCGCCCGAGTATCCGCGCCCGACACGCACGGATCGAACCCGCACCCGGGACCCGCTCGTCCTTTCGAGCCGCGGCTGGCCGGCTCCCTGCGCCTGGGGGTGTCCGCGACGGCGGCACGTCGGCCTTCGGCTCGCCCGCGGACAGCGTCTGCGTGGACGTGCAGCTTCCGCCGGGGTGACTGCCGCGGACATCGACTTCGTACGATCGAATAAGGAGAAGACCCGGCGAGAATGGCTCTCGTCGGGTCTTCTCCTGATGTCGGGATGCGTCCGCCGTGCCCTCTGCGAGGCGCGGCGTGCGGATCGGCTCACCGTCGCGCCGGGGCCGTCGACCGGCGCACCCGCTCGATGGGAAAGGCGGGACCCGGGTCCATCTTGCGGCCGGGCGACACCTGGTGGTGCGGCAGCACGTCGGTGATGGAGGGGTACGCCGCGCGCAGGATGCGGATCAGCTCCTCGGTGCGGCGGACCTGCGCTTCGGTGAAGGTGTGCCACCCGGCCGGCCTCTCCGACCCCGGCGTGGGCAGCACCGCCACTTCCGCCGCGGAAACGGCGGCTCCCGACCAGTCCACCCAGGTGTCGCCGCGCCGACTGAGCTGCCCGCGGTTCACCAACTCGATGCCGACGCTGAACCGGTTCAGGTTGGTGACGTCGTTGTACCTGCTCGCCCCCACGTGCCGGGTCGCGTAGTCGAACGGAGCCATCTGGGTAACGCTGCCGTCGCGGTCCACCACCAGGTGCGCGCTGACGTTCATCCCCGAGTCGGCGAGCACGCGGATGGCCTGGGCAGCCGTGGCCGTGGCGGTGAAGTGCATCACGACGAAGCGGGGCTCGGCCAGCTTCCCCACCGACGGCGTGCGGACGACCAGACCGGCTTGCCGTCGGCGCCCAGCAGCACGTGGTTGCGAAGCTGGAAGGGTATCCCGGGGAGCGTCACCGCCGGCCCGGCGGAGAGCGACTGCGCCTGCTGCATCCGCTCCTCGATCGGGTTGTCGCTTCCTCCACTGCCGCTGGTGATCACCGGCACCTGTCCCGCCGCCGCCTTCCTGCGGATCGCGCTGTCCGCGTCGGGGAGGTAGCCGATGTCCACGAAGAAGAGGAGGTTCTTCGCGGCGTCTTCGGGCGTGCGGTTCTCCGTGGCCTTCAGCACGATCTGGAACTGCTGCTCGCGCTCGCGCAGCGCGATCTCGCGCTGTCCCCTGGCCGCGTCGGCGCGCTGCGACCAGATGCCGCCGACCGAGGCGGTGATGCCGGTGGTGAGCAGCGCGATCAGCGCGGTGGTCCAGGGCGAGAGCTGGAAGCGCGAGCTGCGCGCGTCCATCTCCCGGCGGTGCGCGAGCTCGTCTTCCTTCAGCTTCAGCTCGCGAAGCCGGATGTCGGTGGCGTCGATCTCGTCGGCCATGCGGGGGAGCCGGGGAGGGGAGGCCGGGCGGCCCGCGCGCGCGTGGCGCGGGCCGCCGGGGTTCAGCGAATCCGCGGTGTCGAGCCGCTCAGCCGCCGGCGGCGACCGGCGCGGCGACCACGTTGCTCACCGGCACCGTGCTCAGCGCCGCGATCACGCGGTTCCAGTCGAAGGCGGGGCCGAAGTCCCACTTGCCGTAGCTCTGCGGCTGGTAGTTCACGTGCGTGGTGATCCCCTTGAACTGAGCCACGTCGGCGTACACGTCGTAGCGCTGCGGCTCGGGGAGGAAGGCGGGGGGGATCTTGTAGGTGGCCGTCAGGTAGCGCAGCAGGTTGATCAGGCTCTTGTACTGCGCGTCGGTGAAGGTGGCGAACGTCGTGTAGCCGCGGTACGGCTTGGCCAGCGTCACGTAGGCGTCCTTGTCGCTGGGCGAGCAGTACGGCTGGCCGTACGGGTCCACCAGCATCCCGTTCTTCGGGCGCAGGTACGCCACGTTCGACAGCTCGATGGCCACGGCGCTCGCGCTCATGGCCTGGTTGCCGCCCTGCGCGCCCGGCCCCAGGTGGTAGCTCCAGTACTTCGACGAGAAGAGCTGGTAGATGCTGCCGTCGCGCGCCATCACGAACGGCACCGACACGTGGTTGTTCTTTTTGCTGAGCGCCGCCATATCGCCCTTGAGGTAGCCGGCGGTGAAGTGCACCACGATGCGCTCCTTGGCCGGCGCCTCGGCGTAGTAGAAGCTCGCGTCGCCGCTGGCCAGCTTCGCGGTGACCACCTCGAAGCTCTGCGTGGTGCCGGGAACGCTCACCTGGAACGGGCTCAGCTTGAACTGCTTGCCGTCGGAATCGAGGCCCTTGGCGCGAAAATCGGCCTCGTAGGCGGGGATCTTGGTGTACAGCATGGGATCACCTCGGGGGTGTGCGGGGGAAAACGCCGGAACTGCAGGAGAAACGGGGCGGTCCGGCGGGGAGAGCCGCGCGCGGCGAATGCGCGCGCGACGGTTTCAGGATAGAGACGATCCCCGCGCCGCGCAACGGTTGTGGCGACGGGTGTTTGCGTGGGCGGGGCGGATTACGGCAACCGGTGCGCGAGTGCGTGAGGGCGTTCACGACTCGGGCGGATGTATCGTGCCGTGCGGGTCGTTGCCGGTCAGCCGTACATCTCGTCCGGCGCCGTGCGCGCCAGCTCCACCAGGAAGCCGCCGACGCGCTCTGTGACGGCGCGGAAGAAGGCGGCGCCCTTCTCGGCGGTGGCGGCGCGCGGGTCGCCCACGCCGGTGTCGGCGCTGATCCGCGTCCACGGGCGCGGCGCCCACGCCCACCCCTCGCGCAGCCCGGCGACGCGCGCCTTGCGCTCGGCCCCGTTCCCCGCCTCCGCCAGGGGGAGGACCAGGTCGGGGGCGAGGTGCATGGTCACGCTCGTCTCCAGCTCGCCCGCGTGGTCGCCCGGGCGGTCGAAGAAGGGGCGCGGGTCCACGCAATTCCACCAGTTGATGGTGCAGAGGAAGACGTCGGTGCACGCCTGCAGCTCGCGGATGATGGAGCGGAAGTCGTTGCCGCCGTGCGCGTTCAGCAGCAGCAGGCGGGGGATCCCGGCCGCGGCGACGGTCTCGGCCACGTCGCGCAGCACCGCGAGCTGCGTGCTGGGGTTCAGGTTGATGCACAGCGGGATGTCGCGCTGCCCCGTCTGCACGCCGAAGGGGATGGCGGGGAGCACGATCGGCCGCGCGCCCGCGTCCCAGGCGATGCGCGCGGCCTCGGCGGCCACGGCGTCGGCCTGGATGACGTCGGTGGCGTAGGGGAGGTGATGGTTGTGCGCCTCGGTGGCGCCCCAGGGGAGCACCGCCACGTCGTAGCGCGTCTGCGAGACCGCCTTCCAGCTCGTCTCGGCCAGGATGTACGGGCGTGCGGCCACGGCCTCACACGGCGCGGGGGGAGATGCGCGGGCCCGGGCAGCGCCTGCCGCCCGGGCCCCTGTCCTGGTCGAACGTAAGCCGCGCGCGCGGCGCGAGGCAAGCCGCTACTGCGCCGGGACGGGGAGCTGGGCAACCTGGAAGTTCACGCGGCGAACGTCGGAGCCGGGGAAGGCGACGGCGGTCAACGCGCCGAACCATTCCTTCCCGTCGGCCGCCCGGAGCTGGAACGTCTGCGCGGCCGCCTCCCCGGCGCCGGTCGCCGGCGCCGCGACCCACCCGCCCCGCCGCAGCTCGGCCGCGAAGCCCGAAAGCAGCTCGGATGCGCCGTCCGCCGTCCGCATCGTGGCGTGGATCTCCGCGCCGCGCAGGCCGGGGATCGAGTGGAGCATGCCCGTGCCGCTGGAGACGATCACGGCTCCCGGAGGCACGTTCAGCGTGGGGAGCGGCACGTCGTGCCAGGGGCCGACACGGCTGGCCTCGGGCACACGGCTGGAGCAGCGGGTCGGCCGGTCGCGCGTCGTGTACTCCACCCGGAGGTACGACCCGCCCTCCGGCGCGGCCGACGAGGTGAGCGACACCATCTCGCCACCCCGGCAGAGGTACCGCCACAGCGTCGAGTTGGGCCCCACGAAGCCGCGCACCTCGGCCGCACCGGGAAACGTCCATCCGGCGCCGCGCAGCGCCTGCTGGGCCGCCTCGCCGGCGGCCGCGGGCGCCTGCGGCATGGCCGCGGCGACCACCACCGCCAGCGTGTCGCGCCGGAACCCGCCCAGCACGCGGCCGCCGGTGGGGAGCAGCTCGGCCGGGAAGCCCGTCGGCGCGCGGCCCACCACGATCTCGGGCGCGTGCACGGTGGCGGACGGCGAGGCCAGCAGCGCGCGCGCCAGCTCCAGCGGAACGGCGGCGGCCTGTGCGTGCGCGGAGGGGGCCGACAGCGTGGCCGCGAGCGCCGCGGCGGCGAGGGAGCGCGAGAGCATGTCCGGTCACCTCGTTGAAAGGCGAGCGCGATCTCACCGGGAAATCCGGGAGATTGGCGCCACTCTATGGTGAGATGGACATGGACGGCAAGATTTCCGTTCGGCCGCGTTCAGCGCGGCGTCACGCCGAGCCGCGGACGTTCACCGCGCCACCGCGATGCACTCGATCTCCACCCGCGCGCCGAGGGCCAGGCCGTTGGCGCCGAGCGCGCTGCGGGCGGGCTTCGGGCCGGGGAAGTAGGAGGCGTAGATGGTGTTCATCCGCGGCCAGTCGGCCATGTCGGCCATCATCACCGTGCACTTCACCACGCGGTCCATCGACGAGCCGCTCTCCTGCACGATCGCGCGGATGTTCTCCAGCGTCTGCCGCGTCTCGGCCTCGATGCCGCCGGGGACCAGCACCGGCCGCCCGTTCTCCATCCGCGTCCCGATCTGCCCGGAGAGGTAGACCATGTGGCCCACCCGCACCGCCGGCGAGAACGGGAACGGCCAGTCGCGCGTCGGCGTGA
>DASQLJ010000722.1:0-2107 GCA_035630095.1 Longimicrobium sp. | reverse complement strand
CCTGGCCGGGAGCCTGGGGCTGAAGCGGCTGGACCTCTACCTCCAGTTCGACCGGCCGCTGAAGGCCGACGAGCTGGCGGATTTCAAGGCGAAGCTGCTGCGGCGTGCGAAGCACGAGCCGCTGCAGTACATTGAGGGTTCCGCCGCCTTCCGCGACCTGACGCTGCGGGTGGACCGGCGCGTGCTGATCCCGCGCCCCGAGACGGAGGTTCTCGTCCAGGAAGTGCTGGACTGGGCCGCCGCCCGCGAGGCGCCCGCCGCGCTGGACGTGGGCACCGGCTCGGGCGCCATCGCGCTGGCGCTGGCCACCGAGGGCGCCTTCTCGCGCGTGGTCGCCGTGGACGTCTCGGCCGACGCGCTGGAGGTGGCGCGCGCGAACGCGGAGGCCGCGCCGGGCGCCGAGGTCGACTTTCGCCTGGGGAGCCTGTACGACGCGGTGCGGGGCGAGCGCTTCGACGTGATCGCCAGCAACCCGCCGTACGTGGGCGAGGACGAGCGCCCCGCGCTGGACGCCGAGGTGCGCGACTGGGAGCCCGCCACCGCGCTCTTCGCCGGCGCCGCCGGGCTCGACGTGATCCGCCCGCTGGTGGCGGGCGCGCCCGGCCATCTCGCCCCCGGCGGCCTGCTGGCGATGGAGATCGGCGCGGCGCAGGCGGACGCGGTGTGCGCGATCGTCCGCGCGACCGGCGCCTTCGCCGAGCCGCGGGTGCGGCGCGACCTTGCCGGCCGCGACCGCATCGTCCTGGCGGAGCTGGCCTGATCGGCTTCGACGGTTGAAACCAGCGGCGCCGCCTGAACGAAGTGGGCGGGGAGCACGCGGGACACCGTTCGATGCATGTTACGCGGGAAAGACGGTTTGGCGAGCGATGCGTGAGGGATGCGCGCCCGGAGGGCCGGGAACGCGGCGGCCGCGCGCCACGATCGCCGAAGGGCTGGATGACGGTGGGCCGCCGTGGGCCCGGCTGCGTTGGGCACGGTTGTATCGTGCCCTACGCAGCGCGCAGCCCGGCCCGGAGCGCAGCGGAGGGACACGCCCGAACCGGGCCGTTCCGCCGTTCCACGAACGATCGAATACTCCGTAAGGAAGCGGTATACACGATGGACCAGATCTGGGAAAAGGCCCGCGACATCGGCCGCCTGGTCGCGCAGAGCGACGAGTACAAGGCCCTCAAGCGCGCCAACGAGCGCCTGGCCGACGACCGCGAGGCGGTGGCCGGCATCAACCGCCTGAACCAGCTCCAGGAGGGGATCGCCCAGGCGCTGCAGCAGGGCGGCGAGCCGTCGGAGGAGGAGCGCGAGGAGTTCGAGCGGCTGGCCGGCGCGGTGCAGGTGAGCCCGGCGTACCAGGCGTTCGAGGCGGCGCGCGCCAACTTCGACCGGCTGATGATGCGCATCGACGAAGAGATCGCGAAGGGCCTCGAGGCCGGCGAGCAGAGCCGCATCATCCTGGCGTAGGGGACCCGCGGTGTTGAAGTTCCAGCCGTCGGCGTACCGCGCCGAGATCACCCGGGTGCTGGTGCGCCCGCTGGACGTGCTGGTGCGCTGGCGGGTGAACCCCAACTGGATCACCACGGTGGGCGTGCTGCTGAACGCCGTGGCGGGCCTCACGTTCTTCCTCTTCCACATCCAGCTCGGCGGCGCCCTGGTGCTGCTGGGCGGCTTCGTGGACGTGGTGGACGGGCACGTGGCCAAGCGCTCCGGGCGGCAGACCGTCTTCGGCGCGTTCTACGACAGCACCACCGACCGCATCGCCGAGATCGTGGTGATGCTGGGGGTGATGTCGCTGTACCTGGGCCGCGAGCCCAACATCGGCGAGCCGTGGATGGTGTACGTGGTGGCCCTGGCCATGGCCGGGTCGCTGATGGTCAGCTACACCCGCGCCAAGGCCGAGTCGCTCGGCATCGACTGCAAGGTGGGGCTGATGCAGCGGGCCGAGCGCATCATCCTGCTGGGCGGCTCCACCCTCTTCTTCGGGAGCTGGCGGCAGGGGCTGGCGCTGAACATCGTGATGTTCGCGATGGCGGCGCTCACCAACCTGACGGCGCTGTACCGCATCTACTGGGTCTACCGCCACCTCCGCGCCGCCGACGCCGCGGCCGCGCAAGCC
>DASQLJ010000721.1:0-20274 GCA_035630095.1 Longimicrobium sp. | reverse complement strand
CGATGGTGATGGTGAGCGCGTTCGGGGCGCTGAACGGGTCGATGATGACGGGGCCGCGCATCTTCTTCGCCATGGCCGACGACGGCAACTTCTTCCGCCCGATCGCCGCCGTGCACCCGCGCTACAAGACGCCGTACGCGGCGATCCTGCTGGCGACGGCGCTCGGCATCGCCTACGTCTCGTTCCGCACCTTCGAGCAGCTCGCCGACGCCTTCATCCTGGGCATCTGGCCGTTCTACGCGCTGGCCGTGGGCGCCGTCTACATCCTGCGCGTGCGCCGGCCGGACTTTCCGCGCCCATACCGCACCATCGGCTACCCGGTCGTCCCCGCCATCTTCCTGCTCGCCAGCGTGGGGATGCTGCTGAACGCGCTCATCTCCGATCCCGTGATCACCCTCGTCTGCTTCGGCGTGATCCTCGCCGGCGTCCCCGTCTACCTGCTGTGGAAGGGCCGGGGAAGCGAACCCGCTTCCATGTGACAAGTGAGACCGCTGGAGAGATGAGTGCCGTGACGACGGCACCGGGCCGTTCCCAGTTGGTGCTCGCCCGGCCGCCGAGCTAGCGCTCCTGGGCTCAGCCGGTGGCGCCGCCCGATGGGGGAACAAGGATCCTTGCGAAGTGCAGGTGCTTCAGCTCACGTGGTGGGGGCACGAGGGGTTCTTCCCAGTACACCGGCCGGACGAAACCATCACGACGCCGCTGTAGCGCCAGCATCCACTCCTTCCGCACCTCGCGCGAGCGCTTCGCTGCAATTGACCAGAACAGCTGGAAGCTGTCGGCGGCGAAGATCTCGTCCTTCATGCGGTCTTCCCAGTTGTCACCCGAAGCAAGAACCTTGAGGTCCCACCGTAGGTCGGCTAGCTGTAGCGACTCGATCACCGAGTTTACCAGCTCGACTACCCAGAGCTCGCTCCGGGCATACGAAACGAACACCCGCTGGAATGCCGGCCCCAAGGTGCGCCCGGCGATGGATGCACCCATCGGGCTGGTCGGTAGCGACGTAGTCGCCTCCGCAAGAACCAGATTCGCACACACTATTCGGGCAACCAGCGATACCCGATCGAGGTGCTCCGCAGGAACGCGCAGGATGAACGCAGCCGCCCATACACCCGGCCCGAGCTGGGTCAATGGTGTGGATGCGCCGTGCTCTCCGGCGACCGCAGTTGGTGAGGGGAGTGCATAGCTTTGTACCGCCGCGCCCTCGGCGTAAATCGACGCCTCGATTTGTGGTCTGCCCGGAGACCTGCGCGGTGGAGGATAAGGTGCGCGAATCGAGAGCCCCCACTCGAATTTCGCGGATGGCAGGAGGTTCGAGATCTCCGCATTGGAGATCTCCCGGTCGCTCAGGATCATGTGGACAAGATTCGTGGAGCCCTGCCACACGGAGCCTCTGCACAGGTTCGTCGGAGCGATGATCGACAGAACCGGAGCGGACGGTTTAATCATGTCTTTCCGCACGATCCTTCGCCAAGGCCAGTTCAGCATTGAGGGTGATAAATCCTTGCCAGTACTGGGGCACGTCGGTGTCGGGGTAGATCGCCTGTACCGGGCACTCCATGTCGCAGGCTCCGCAATCGATGCATTCATCGGGGTGAATGAAGGCGATCTCGTCCGCAAGGTAGATGCAATCAACCGGACAGACTTCGATGCAGTCCCCATATTTGCATCCGAAGCACGGCTGCGTTACGACGTAGGGCATGGCTCGACCACCGAAAGAGTTTGTGGGAGGAATAGATGTGACGCGATCCCCGTCAGGGCAATGTAAACGTTGACTGTTGCCCGGGTGGCGAGAAACGTACGGATGGCGTTAGACCGGGGCGTGCCATTGACGGCGAAAGCCGATGCCCTTCGATCCGCGGCGGCGTCCTGCGCTGGACGGGCTGCAAGGCGTTTCTTGCGAGACGTTTCTCCGGGCGCGTACCTTCCCCGCTCGACCCGTCCCTGACTCGTCCTTCCGGAGGATGTGCATGAAACGCTGGTCCGCGGCGCTCGTGGCGCTGGTCGCGCTCCCGTCGGTGCTAAGTTCGCAGCAGCAGCCCGCGCGCGCGTCGGGCGCGTGGCCGCCGCCGCGGCCGGTTCCCAACCCGGTGGAGCAGCCGGCGGCGTTCACGCGCGCGGTGCAGCGCGGCACCCGCGCGCCGAACGGGCTTCCCGGCGCGCGCTACTGGCAGCAGTGGGCCAACTACGACATCCGCGTGAGCCTGGATCCGGCCGCGAAGCAGGCCACGGGCAGCGAAAGCATCGTCTACCACAACCGCTCGCCGGATTCGCTCTCCACCCTCGTCGTGCAGCTCATCCAGAACGTCCACGCCCCCGAGGCGATGCGCGACGAGCCCAACGAGGTGACCGGCGGCGTGAGCCTTACGCGCGTGGCCGCGCGCGGGCAGGTGCTGGCCACCGGCGCCCAGCGCGGGCAGCCCGGCTACGCGGTGCAGGGCACCAACCTGCTGATCCGGCCGGGCGCGGCGGTGGCGCCGGGCGACAGCATCCGGCTCGACATCGCGTGGAGCTTCAAGATCCCGCAGGCCGGTGCCAGCGGCCGCATGGGCCACGACGCCGACAACCTGGTGTTCATGGCCTACTGGTACCCCCAGATGGCCGTGTACGACGACGTGAACGGCTGGCACGCGGACCCGTTCCTGGGCACCGCCGAGTTCTACATGGGGTTCGGCAACTACCGCTACACGGTGGACGCGCCCGCCGGCTGGGTGGTGATGGGCACCGGCGAGCTCACCAACGCCGCCGAGGCGCTCCCCGCGCCGGTGCTGGCCCGCTGGCGGCGCGCCATGGCCAGTGACACCCCCGTGCACGTGCTCACCGCCGCCGACTTCGGGGCGGGGAAGGCCACCGCCGCGGGCACGGGCGGCCGCGTGAGCTGGACCTTCCGCGCCGACAGCGTGCGCGACGTGTCGTTCAGCGCCACGCGCGAGAGCCTGTGGGACGCGGCGCGCACCCCGGTGGGCGACCGCACCGGCGACGGCCGCCCCGACTACGTCACCATCAACGCCCTCTACCGGCAGAACGCGCCGCGCTGGCGCAACGCCGTGCGCTTCTCGCAGCAGTCCATCACCCACCACTCGCGCTTCACCGGCCTCCCCTACCCGTACCCGCACATGACCGCGGTGGAGGGGGAGAACATCATCGGCGGGGGGATGGAGTACCCGATGCTCACGCTGATCGGCTCGTACACCACGGCGCCCAGCGACACCAGCTTCTACGGCGTGGTCAGCCACGAGCTGGGGCACATGTGGGTGCCGATGGTGGTGGGCACCGACGAGCGCCGCTACGGCTGGATGGACGAGGGCACCACCGACTTCAACGAGAACGAGGCGCGGCGCGGGCTCTGGCCGGCCGGCGGCAACCCGCACCTGGCGGAGCAGCAGCAGTACGTGAACGTGGTCCGGCGCGGCTCCGACGTGCGCGAGCTCACCTGGACCGACTACGTCACCCCGCCGTCGCTCGCCGGCTTCGCCACCTACACCAAGCCGGCCACGCTGCTGTACATGCTGCGCGGGCTCCTCGGCGAAGAGACCTTCCATCGCGGCTACCAGCGCTACATCACCGGCTGGGCCTTCAAGCACCCGCAGCCGTGGGACTTCTTCAACGCCTTCGACCACGCCGCGGGCCGCGACCTGGGCTGGTTCTGGTCGGCCTGGTACGACAACCGCTGGACGCTGGACCAGGCCGTCGGCAGCGTCACCACCGGCGCCGGGGGGACGACGATCGTGGTGGACGACCGCGGCAGCGCGCCGATGCCCGCGCGGCTGGTGATCACGCGGCAGAACGGGCAGACGGAGCGCCGCGAGGTGCCGGTGGAGACTTGGCTCGCCGGCGCGCGCACGGCCACGGTCACACTCCCCGCCGGCGGCTCGCCCGTGACGCGCGTGGAGATCGACCCCGAGCAGTGGTTCCCCGACGTCGACCGCTCCAACAACGCCTGGACCGCGGGCGGCTGACGGGTTCTGCTTCGGTCGATCGAACGACGACGGCCCCTTCTCCCGCGCGGAGAAGGGGCCGTTCGCGTCGAGACCCCCTCCACGTCACGCCGCGAAGGAGGTTGCGGCGTGTCCTCCGTGTCCTCTGTGAGAGCCAAGCCAGGCCGGAACCAGAACGATGCCTTGGAAAGCGGTAGCACACGCCATCGCAAAGATGGTCAAGGAGAGGTCCAGACTTGTTTTCAGCCTCGCATCGATACCAGCGAGACGAAGACAGCCCATCAACCGCCCCGTGAGCCCGCGAGCCGCGACACGCCGTCCACCAGCCGCCGCACGTCGTCCTCGGTGCTGTACGGCGCGAGGCCGGCGCGCACCAGGCCGCCGCAGTCCGACAGGCCCAGCGCGTCGCAGACGGCGGTGGCGTAGAAGTCACCGTTCCACGCGAACACGCCCTCCGCGCCCAGGTGCCGCGACACCTCGTCCGGCGTGCGGGCGTCCACGGTGAAGGCGCAGGTGGGCGTGCGCGGCTGGCCGCGAGCCACGCCGTAGAAGTTCACGCCGGGGATGCCGCGCAGCCCGTCCTCCAGCCGCCGGAAGAGCGCGGACTCGTGCGCGTGCATCGCGTCGTACGAGCGGCGCAGCGCCTCGCGGCGATTCTCGCCGTCGCCGCCCGCGATGCCGGCGATCCAGTCGATCGCGGCGAGGATGCCGGCGATCGCCTCGTGGTTCTGCGTCCCCGTCTCCCACCGCTCGGGGGCGGCGTTGGAGGCGGGCGGCACCTTGTACGGCTCGAAGCGCTCCAGCAGCTCGCGCCGGGCCCACAGGATCCCCGCGTGCGGCCCGAAGAACTTGTAGCTGGAGCAGGCGAGGAAGTCGCACCCCAGCGCCGTCACGTCCACCAGCAGGTGCGGCGCGTAGTGCACCGCGTCCACGAACGAGAGCGCGCCCACCGCGCGCGCCGCGTCCGTCACCCGCCGCACGTCGTTTACCGTCCCCAGCGCGTTGGAGGCGGCGCCCACGGCCACCAGCCGCGTGCGCTCGTTCACCAGCGCCTCGAGCGCCGCATGGTCGAGCTGCAGCGTGTCGCGGTCGATCGGGGCGATGCGCACGGTCATCCCGTTGTCGGCCGCCATCCGCTTCCACGGCGACACGTTGGCCTGGTGGTCCAGCTCGGTCACGATCAGCTCGTCGCCCGGGCCCCACGCACGGCCCATCGAGCGCGAGAGGTGGAATGTGACCGTGGTCATGTTCGCGCCGAAGACGATCTCGTCCGCGGCCCCGTTGACGAAATCGGCCGCCGCATGCCGGGCGCGGGAGAGGATCTCGTCCGTCTCGGTGCTGGTGGGGAAGTGGCCGTGCACGTTGGCGTTGTGCATCGTCAGGTACTCGGCCACCGCCTCCGCCACCTGCCGCGGCACCTGGCTCCCGCCCGGCCCGTCGAAGAACGCGATCGTCTTCCCGCCCACCCGCCGCTCGAAGACGGGGAAGTCGGCGCGGACCCGCTCGGCGAAGGCGGGATCGGCCGCGGCATGCGCCGCCCGCGGTAGTGCGAGTGTGTCGGTCATCTCTCGATCGTCGGGTATCGGTGCCGCAGCCCACGTTCGGCAGGCGCAATCGTACGAGAACTTACGACTTGGGGGGAGGATGCGGAACCGACGGTCGAGGCGCGAACGACGGCGGGCGCCGGAGAAGGTCTCCGGCGCCCGCCGTGGTCCAGCAGCGGCAGCGGCCTAGCAGCCGGCGCCGGCGCAGGTGTAGCCGAAGCAGGTGCCCACGAGCGGGTCGCAAGTGTACTGGTGCTTCGTGGCGGCGAAGGCGAAAGCCTCCACGGTTCCAGCCTGCATCTCGATTTCGGCGGTCTCGAAGGTGCTGATCTCCAGCGCCTCGACGTTCAGCGAAAGCTTCTTCACGATTCGATCTCCCGGATCTGCGGTGCGTTCCGTCGGGGCCGCAACGACTGCACCGCGTACAGAGAACATCACCAACGGCGCCCCTGCGGACGGCAAACATAAGGGGCTGCGCACACGGCGCAACCCTTTGCAGCAAACAAAGATAGAGTGCACACCTCTGCATCGGGATCCGGGTGCAGACGTGCGTCGCGGCCGAAAGGCCGTCGCCGAGCGTTCCGCCGCGCACTCATACCGGATCGCCGAGTTTCGTTCGGGAAGAATTCAGAAAAGACGGCTCACGCAGAGCAGCAGAGAAGCAGAGAGATTGCGGAAGTTCTCTGCTCCTCTGCTGCTCTGCGTGAGACTTTTGTCAAATCTTTCGTCCCGAGCTGACGTCCAAAGTGGTATCATCGTACCCCGAATGCGACCAGGTTGAACGCAGAAGGGGCGGAGAGATCGATGATCTCTCCGCCCCACCTGCATCCGGAAACGAACGGGGCGTCAGGAGATCGCCCAGAACCCTTCCAGCGCCGCCCCGTCGGGGCTCTCGCGCAGCTTCTCGAACGCCCGGTTGCGGATCTGGCGGATGCGCTCGCGGGTCACCCCCAGCATGCTGCCGATCTCCTCCAGCGTGCGCTCCTCGCCCTCGTCCAGCCCGTAGTAGAGGTAGAGGATCTTGCGCTCGCGCTCGGTCAGGTACTTCTCGAACATCTTCTCCAGGAACTCGCGGCGAGCCTGGCTCTCCACCTCTTCCTCGATCTCCACCGCCTCGCTGCCGGCGAAGCGCTCGCCGAAGGAGGCGCTGTCGCGGTCGCCCCGGTCGAGCGGCGCGTCCAGGCTCAGCTCGCTGGCGGCCACCCGGCGCAGCGCGCGGATGGTGTCCACCGGCTCGCCCATCTCGTTGGCGATCTCCTCGTCGGTGGGCGAACGGCCCAGCGTCTGGGTGAGCGCCGTGTCCACCCGCGAGAGGCGGACGAGGTTCGAGTTCTGGTTGAGCGGGATGCGCACGGAGCGCGTCTGCTCGGCCAGCGCCTGCAGCACCGTCTGGCGGATCCACCACACGGCGTACGAGATGAACTTCACGCCCTTGTCGGGATCGAACTTCTTGACCGCCTTCAGCAGCCCCTCGTTCCCGATGCAGACCAGCTCGGCAAGGCCCAGCCCCCGGCCCTGGTACTTCTTCACGTAGCTGATGACGAAGCGCAGGTTTGCGGTCACCAGCCGTTCCGCGGCCTCCTTGTCGCCTGCGCGCGCGCGGTGCGCGAGTGCACGTTCTTCAGCGGGATCCTCGATCAGCGGGTACTTCTCAACGTCGTGCAGATACTGGTCGAACGAGTCGAGCGCCCGTGAGCTCAAGAACATGTCGGTTCGTCCCTTTCAGAAAGAACAAGAGCAGCGAGCCTCGGTGGTGTTCGAGGGCTCGCTGCTCCTGCGTGGGCTATACAGTTCTTCCGGAAATCCCCATAGCCGGCAAAGGTAACCCGGTCAAGAGCGGAAGTCAATTTCCACGTCAAGCCCCAGCGGGCGCGGCGTGGAGGTGCATGCACCACAACCGGTTGTGGCTACGTCGGTTGCGTGCACGTTCACGGACCGGCCGGTCATCCGGCGAGCCCGGCGGAATCGGCGCGGTTCGGCTGCGCCTGCGGCGCCCCGTTCACCGCCCCGAAGGCGAGCGCGGCGTTGATCCCGCCGAATCCGAAGGAGTTCGAAATCGCGTACCGCACGTTACGGGCCTCGCCCGTGCCAGTGGCGTAGCGAAGGTCGCATTCGTCGCCCGGCTCCTCCAGGTTCAGCGTGGGCGGCACCCACCCGCGCTGGATCGCCAGGGCGGTGATGGCGGCCTCCACGGCGCCGGTGGCGCCCAGGCAGTGCGCGTGGTACCCCTTGGTCCCGCTCACCACCACCTCGTCGGCGTGCTCGCCCAGGACGGCGCGGATGGCGCGGCTCTCGGTGCTGTCGTTCAGCGGCGTGCTCGACGCATGGGCGTTCACGTAGTCGATCTGCCCCGGCTGGAGCCCGCCGGTGCGCAGCGCGTCGCGCATGGCGCGGGCGGCCTGGCTCCCGTCGGGGCGCGGCGCGGTCATGTGGTGCGCGTCGTTGCTGGTGCCGTAGCCCAGCACCTCGGCGTAGATCGTGGCCCCGCGGGCCTTCGCGCGCTCGTACTCCTCCAGCACCAGCACGCACGCCGCCTCGCCCATCACGAAGCCGTCGCGCTGCCGGTCGAAGGGCCGCGAGGCGCGCTGCGGATCGTCGTTGCGGGTGCTCATGGCGCGGATGATGGCGAAGGCGCCGTAGCAGAGCGGGGCCAGCGGCGCCTCGATCCCGCCGGCCAGCACCACGTCGGCGTCGCCGTCGCGGATGGCGCGCCACCCGTCGCCCACCGCGATGGCGCCCGAGGCGCAGCTCATCCCGTTGGTGCTGTTGGGCCCGCTGAAGCCGAACTCGATCGCCACGTTGCAGCTCGCCGCGCCGTTGAACACGGCCAGCGCCAGCAGCGGGTCCACCCCGCGCACGCCGTGGTGCAGGTAGCTGGTGAACTGCCCCTCGCCGTAGGCCACGCCGCCCAGCGCGCTCCCCATCAGCACGCCCACGCGCTCCGGGTCTTCGCTCGCCGGGTCGATGCGGGCGTCTTCCAGCGCCTGCCGGCTGGCGGCGATGGAGAACTGGGCGTACCGCTCGGTGCGCCGCACCCGCTGGCGCTCCATGTAGTCGGCCGGGTCGAAGTCGTTGACCTGGGCGGCGATGTGCGTGCGGAAGGGCGACGGATCGAAGCGGTCGATCCGCTGCACGGCGCTCTCGCGGCGCTTCAGCCCCTCCCACAGCCCCTCCACGCCCGTGCCGATGGGCGTGATGGCGCCGATCCCCGTCACCACCACGCGGCGCTTCTCGGGCCGGCCGTTTCCGTTGCTATCGGTCATGCACCTGTGCCGCGTGATTCACGAGGAAGATGGAAAGCCCCGGCGCGGTGGTCGGTCCTCCGCGCCGGTCCCGCTGCGTCGATTACGTCCACCTCGGCTCTCCTACACCGGATGCGCGGTTCGGTGCGCATTGGATCGGCGGAACGTGCGGATCCCGGTGGCGAACGGCCTCTTCGCGCGTCCGTCGGGAGCGAGGGCGAATGAATTCGCTGCAACAAACACACTGAAGTCCGCCTACGCGGACTGCCGGCGGCGGTGGAGCCGCAAATCCGGTGCGCGCGACGGACTCTGGGTGTCCTCGGCTGCTACGTCGCCTCCACCGCGCGTTTGATGCCGGCGAGGGTGCGCGACGCGACGTGGTGGATGAACACCGGGCCGATCACCGCGCTCCCGATCCACCGGCGCAGGAAACGGGGGAGCGGCCAGCGCGGCCCCTCGTCCCAGTCGTGCACGATGCGGATGAGGGTGGTGCCGTCGCCGCGGCCCTCGAAGGTCCACTCGACGTCCATCCCCGTGGTGATCCCCCGCACGTGCCGGTAGATGACGGCCGGCCGCGCCGGGTCCACCGTCATCTCCGACTCCCACCAGACGGGCCAGGGCAGGGGGCCGAACGCCCGCCGCGCCGCCATCTCCACCAGCCCCGTGCCGAAGCCGTCCTTGCGGTTGAACCGGACCCAGCGGTAGTGGGGCAGCCACTCCGGCCAGCGCTCCACGTCGGCGCCGATCTGGAAGCAGCGCTCCGGCGAGCCGCGCATCACGATCTCGTCTACCGTCTTCAAGCGCGCCTCGCGTCGGTCCCGTGGCAGGTGTGGAAGCTCCGTTCAAGCTACCGGAAGCGCGGCAACGGCGTCAACGAGACGACCTGATCAGAAGACCGGGGCTGGCCCGCTCACCGGCGGCTGAAGCCGCAGCAACAACTACGAAAAGCCTCGCAAACTGCGCGAGGCTCGACAGCTCGGGGGCAGCATCGTGGCTCGAACCCAGGCCGAACGACGGCGGCCGATCCGTCGGGACCGACCGTCGTCTTTCTCCGCCCCTCTCCCGTTCGACGATGGTCGACTAACCGCGCCGCACCATCTTCTTCATCACGCTCAGCTCGCCGGAGCGGAGGAAGCGGGTGGCGTAGAGGAGGGCGGGGAAGGCGAGGAGCAGCGCGAACTTGGCGGCGAGCGCCTTCCCTTCGGTCGGCCCCCACTCCAGGGTGCGCATCAGCCACTGGTCGGCGAGGAAGACGGCGGCGACGATGGCGCCCAGGTGCGCCAGGCGCATCCACTCGAAGGGGACGGGATACACCTTCCTGCTCTGCCACGTGCCCAGCGCCGCCATCAGCGCGTAGCTCGCCGGCGTCGCCCACGCCACGGCCACCATCGAGTGCCGCACGGCGACGACGCAGATCGCCAGGTTGATCACCGCGCCCGCCCCGGCGATCCAGGGGAGCACGCCGGTCTTCTTCTCGATGTACAGCCCCGCCGTGACCACCGCGTACATCGCGCTGAACACGTAGCCCAGCAGGATCACGGGCATGATCGGCAGCCCGCGCCAGTAGGTGGGCGACTCGGGCCAGTTGTAGATCGCGGGGATGGCGGCGAGCGACGGCACCAGCAGCGCCAGCCCCAGGAACGCCACCGCGCACACCAGCATCACCGCCGTCATCACGCGCGCGAACAGGCGCGGCGCCTCGGGATCTCGCCCGTGCTGCAGGCTGAACGGCGTCCACGCCATGCGGAACATCTGGGCGATGAGCAGCATCGCCACGCCCAGCTTGTAGTTGAAGTTGTAGATGCCCAGCACGTCCTTGGTGCTGGTGCCGTAGACCTCTTGCGCCACGTTCTCGGGGAGCCAGTTGAGCACCAGCCGGTCGCCGTTCTCCACGATCATCACGGCGAACATCGCGGGCATGATGGGGAGCGCGTACGCCCACAGCGGCCGCCACTGCACGCCGCGCAGCAGGTGCGGGCGGAAGAGGCGCGAGATCTCGCCCGTGAACAGCGCCAGCACCACCAGGTTCGAGATGAGGTTGGAGAGGAAGATCGCGTTGATCCCCCAGCCCAGCACCACGATCAGCAGGACGTTCAGCGCGATGCTCACGCCCACGAACAGCAGCCGCAGCACGGCGTAGCGCCTGGCCCGCCCCGTCATGCGCAGGTGCGCGTAGGGGACGGCGATCAGCGCGTCGGTGTAGATGATCCCCAGCAGGTAGAGCAGCCCGTCCGGCGGCAGGTTCAGCGCGTCCGCCAGCCAGGGCGCGGCGGCCAGCCCCAGCAGCACCGCCGCCGCGCCCAGCACCGCCACGATCGCGAACGACATGCTGAAGGCGCGCTGCTGCTCCTCGAGCCCCTTGTCCCTGGCGGATGCGGCGCTGCGCATGTACGCGACGTCCATCCCCCAGAGGAAGGCGATGGAGAGGATCGGCGCGTAGGTGTAGACGGCGCTCTGCACGCCGTTCTGGGCGGGGGTGAAGTAGCCCACGTACAGGAACTGCAGCGCGTAGCTCAGGAAGCGCCCGAACACCGAGCTCAGCCCGTAGATCAGCGATTCGCTCCCCAGCCGCTTCAGCTTCCCCGCGAATCCTCCTCCACCCCCACCGCCGCCGCCGGCACCCGCCGCCGTCGGCGGCGCCCCGGGCGCGCCCGCCTCCAGCGGCGACTGCGTGTCGCCCGGCTGCGCCATCAGCACCGTACGGTCGTCGTCATCCCCCAGCCGCGGCGACGATGCGTCTGACGATGGAGCGTCCGTGGATGCGGGAGATGCCGGATCCGCCGTCACCCGCAGTACGGTCTGATCGTCGTCCGCGGCCGGAGCGGACGCGGGAGGCATCAGGACGGTGCGATCGTCGTCGTCGGACGGCGAGGCGGCGTCCAGGGGGCGGAGGACGGTCTGGTCGTCGTCGTCGGGCGCGGCGGGGGGGGCCTGCGGCGGGCGCAGCAGGGTGTCGTCGTCGTCCGGGGTGTGGCTGGGGCTCATCTCTAGCTTTCCGAAGAGCGGCGGGCGCGCCTGCGCCGCCCGCGCTCCGATCTTTCGTGTGGGGATGCCGGTCAGCCGTCCGCGTCTGGCAAACCGGGGGCCGCGGCATCCGCCTCGCCGCCGAACCAGGCGGAGACCTGCTCCAGCGGCTTGCGCGCCAGGTCGGGGACGGTGGCGTCGGCGGCGGGGTAGCCCACCGGCAGCAGCACGAACGCCTTCTCGTTCTCGGGCCGCTGCAGGAGCTGCGAGAGGAAGCCCATGGGCGACGGCGTGTGCGTGAGCGTGGCCAGCCCCATGTGGTGCAGCGCGGCGATGAACAGCCCGGCCGCGATGCCGCAGCTCTCGGTGGTGTAGTAGTGCGTCTGCCGGCTCCCGTCGGGCCGCAGCCCCCAGAGCTGGCGGAAGAGCACAACCACGTACGGGGCGTCGGTGATGTGGCGCTTGACCAGGTCGGTGCCCATCGGCGCCAGCGCCTCGATCCACTCCGGCGGCATCCGCCCGCCGTAGTTCACGCGCTCCTCCGCCTCGGCCGCCTCGCGCATCTGCCGCTTCATCTCCGGGTCGGAGACGACGACGAAGGTCCACGGCTGCTGGTGCGCCCCCGACGGCGCGGTGGAGGCGGCGCGGATGGCCAGCTCGATCAGCTCGCGCGGCACCGGCTCGGGCGAAAAGTCGCGCACGGTGCGGCGCCGCTCGAGTTCGGCGTGGAACTCCCGGGCGCGCGTCCGCATCTCCTCCAGCGGCATGCGCACGTACGGCAGGGGGATGAACGGCTTGTCGTGGGCCATGGCGTGCCGGGATCCGGGGCGAAGCACGGGCGCGGATCGGGAGCGGCGTCGATCGCGGGGGATTGCGACACGATAACGCCCGGGAGGCGCGCGAGAAACGGCGCGCGGCGGGATGACGGGACACGACGGGCCCCGGAGCCGCGTACGGGGATGTGCTGCGTGCCGGGTGCGACGACGTCGGGAGATGGGTGCGCGCCGAGGCGAACACGACTCGGCACTCGGCACCCAGCACTCAGCACATTCCATGTCCGCAATCCGCTTTTCGGCCGGCCTCCACGTGCGCTCGACTCGCCTGGCTCATCGGCGGAACGGTCCCCGGCGACGGTTGACACCCGGCCGGGAATCCGGCTAGATTTCCCCATGGAACACCGGATTCTACCGATCCCAACGCCCGCCGTCTCCTCCCTCACGGGAAGCCGAGACAGGCGGGCGCCGCGCATACAGGAGGCACGATGAACCGTCCCGACAGGCAGGCGGACCGCTTCGTGGGCGAGGGGCTCACCTTCGACGACGTGCTGCTGGTGCCGCGCCGCTCGCCGGTGCACCCGGCCGACACCAGCGTGCGCACCCGGCTCACCCGCACCATCGAGCTGTCCATCCCGCTGGTCTCGGCGGCGATGGACACGGTCACCGAGAGCCGCATGGCCATCACCATGGCGCGAGAGGGCGGCATCGGCATCATCCACAAGAACATGCCGGTGGAGCGCCAGGCCCGGGAAGTCGACAAGGTCAAGCGCTCCGAGAGCGGGATGATCACCGACCCCTTCCACACCCGCCCCGACGCCACGCTGCGGCACCTGCTGGCCAAGATGGAGGCCTACGGGGTGAGCGGCGCCCCCGTGGTGGACGAGGACCACCGGCTGATCGGCATCGTCACCAACCGCGACGTGCAGTTCGAGACCGACCTCGACCGCCCGATCCGCGAGCTGATGACCGGCGGCGACCGGCTGGTGACCGCGCCCGTGGGCACCTCGCTCGAAGACGCGGTGAAGCTGCTGCACGCCCGCCGCATCGAGAAGCTCCCCGTGGTGGACGAGAACGGCGTGCTGCGCGGGCTGATCACGGTGAAGGACGTGCGCAAGCGCGCGCAGTACCCCAACGCCAGCAAGGACGAGCGCGGCCGGCTGCGCGCCGGCGCGGCGATCGGCGCGCACCCGCAGCGCGACCTGGAGCGGGCGCGGGCGCTGGTGGAGGCCGGCGTGGACGTGCTGGTGATCGACACCGCGCACGGCCACAGCGAGGGCGTGCTCGATGCCGTGGCGCGTATCCGCCAGGCGCTCCCCGACGTGCAGCTCATCGCCGGCAACGTGGCCACGCAGGGCGGCGCCGCGGCGCTGGTGGAGCGCGGCGTGGACGCGGTGAAGGTGGGGGTGGGCCCCGGCAGCATCTGCACCACCCGCGTGGTCACGGGAATCGGCGTGCCGCAGCTCACCGCCGTGTTCGACGCGGTGGAGGGCGCGGCCGGCGACGTTCCCGTGATCGCCGACGGCGGCATCAAGTACAGCGGCGACGTGGTGAAGGCGCTGGCCGCCGGCGCGCACACCGTGATGATGGGCTCGATGCTGGCCGGCACCGAGGAGAGCCCGGGCGAGAGCTTCCTGCTGGAGGGCCGGCGCTTCAAGATCATCCGGGGGATGGGGAGCCTGGGCGCGATGGCCGAGGGGAGCGCCGACCGCTACTTTCAGGACCCCACCGCCGGCGACACGCGCAAGTTCGTCCCCGAGGGGATCGAGGGGCGCGTCCCCTACAAGGGCGCGGCGGCCGACACCATCTACCAGCTCGTGGGCGGCCTGCGCAGCGGCATGGGCTACCTGGGCTGCGCCGACGTGGAGGAACTGCGCACCAAGCCGCAGTTCATGCGCATCACCGGCGGCGGCCTGCGCGAATCGCACCCGCACGACGTGACGATCACGCGCGAGGCGCCGAACTATCACGCGTGAGGCGGGGCGGCTGAACAGGTGCGTCGGAACAACGCTCTCGGGACGATGGATGAAGCCGGCGGGATCACGGATGATCTCGCCGGCTTCTTCGCGTCATGAGACGGCGCCGGCGGGTCTCTCACGGCGACCACACGCTCGTACACAGTTGGAGGAAAGCATTGACTTGTTGCGTTGAGCCGGTGTGGACGACGTACTCGCTTGTGTGGATTTCATGTCTGGATTAGAGTGGTAAACGATGCGGGCCCCGGATGGTCCGGGCAGCCGCTGGCGATCCGGCAGGAGGCGGATCGTGCCTCGTCCCGCTGAACGGGACACCACCTTCCAGGGAGCGACATCCGTGCAAAAGCTGAAGCTCGACCTCGACTCGCTCGACGTGCTGTCGTTCGAACCCGCGTCGTCCACCGGCTCGGGCGGGACGGTGGCGGGGCACGCCGCGAACCTCATGGTCACGGAGTACCCCTGCCGGTCCGTCCACTACGGGTGCTACACGTACTACTGCGTTCCCAGCCAGCCCTGCCCCACGCACTGAGGTCGAGCACGCGGCCGCTGGCGTCTTCGCCGCGGCCGCGGAGCCGGGCATCGGCCGACGCGCGCGCCGCGGCGAACCGGGGAAGTGCCGAGTGCTGACGGCGGGCCGTCCTTCCGAGCGGGAAGGACGGCCCGTCCGCGTCCGCGGTTCGCGCTCGCCGCCGCTCGCCGCTCGCGAATCTCAGCGGCCGTCGCCATCGTACAGGGGAGAAAGCACCTCGAGCGGATGCTCGGCCCGCCATCTCCACGCAATCGTAAACCATGCCCGCTGCACCCGCGGAAACGCCGCTCGCTCCCGCGCCGTCCACGCCGGCCGCCGGCCCCGCCGACCGCCCGCCGATCGCCTGGGGCATCATCGGCGCGCTGGCGGCGGTGAAGCTGGGGCTGCACATGGCGACGAACGCCTTCTCGCCGTACGGGATCCACCGCGACGAGCTGCTATACCTGGCCATGGGCCGGCACTTCCGGCTCTGGGGGATGGACTTCCCGCCGCTGATCGCCCTCCTTGCCGAGGGGCAGCGCGCGGCGTTCGGGGATTCGCTCCTTTCCATCCGGCTCGCTTCTGCGATCGCGGGGACGCTGCTGGTGATCCTGGCGGCGCTGATCGCGCGCGAGGTGGGCGGCGGCCGGTTCGCGCAGGGCGCGGCGGCGCTGGGGATGATGACGGGCGTGCTCTGGCTGCGCTCGGCCAGCCTCTTCCAGCCCGTGGTGTTCGACCAGCTCTGGTGGACGCTGGCGATCTTCGCGCTGCTCCGCCTCTGCCGCACGAAGAACCCGCGCTGGTGGCTGGCGGTGGGGCTGGCGTGCGGGGTGGGGCTGCTGACCAAGTTCAGCATCCTCTTCTTCGGCGTGGGGCTGGCGGGGGCGCTGCTGCTGACGAAGCACCGGTGGTGGCTCGCCACGCCGTGGCCGTGGGCGGCGCTCGCGATCGCGCTGGCGGTGGGCAGCCCCAGCATCGTGGGGCAGGTGCGGCTCGGCTTCCCCGTCACCGCCTCGATGGCCGACCTGCGCCAGAGCCAGCTCGCGCACGTCGACTACGCCGGCTTCCTGCTGGGCCAGGCGCTGATGAACGGCGCCGCGATCCTGCTCGCCCTGGCTGGCGTGTGGACGCTGCTGGTGGGGCGCGCGCGGACGTTTCGCGTGGCCGGCTGGGCGTGCGTGCTCCCGGTGCTGCTCCTGATGGTGCTGCACGGCAAGGACTACTACGCCGGCCCCGTCTACCCCACGCTCATCGGCGCGGGGGCGGCGGCGCTGGGCGCGGTGCGCATCCGCTTCCTGGCGCCGGCGCTGCGGTGGGGCGCGGTGGCGGCGATGCTGGCGGGCGGCCTCTTCCTCCTCCCCCTGGGCGTCCCGATCCTCCCGCCGGTGCAGATGGCCGCGTACACGAAGGCGGCGGGGCTGGAGATGGCGAACCGCAACAACCGCGGCGAGATGGAGCGGCTGCCGCAGGACTACGCCGACATGCTGCCGTGGGAGGACGAGGTGGCCCAGGTCGCCCGCGTCTACCGCAAGCTGCCGCCCGAGAAGCGCGCGCAGGCGGTGATCTTCGCCGGGAACTACGGCCAGGCCGGCGCCATCGACTTCTACGGCCCGCGCCATGGCCTGCCGCCGGCGGTGAGCGACGCGGGCACCTACTGGTTCTTCGGCCCCGGCCGCCTTCCCGGCCGCGTGCTGATCACCATCGGCAAGCCGGACGAGGACCTGCGCCCGTTCTACGCGACCGTCACCCGCCATGGCTGGATCGACAACCCGTGGTGGGTGAGCGAGGAGCGCGACAACACCATCTACGTGTCCGAGGGCCCGAAAACCACGCTGCAGGCGCTCTGGCCGCGGCTCGCGGGGCAGAACTGACGGGCGACCGGTCGGAATTTCGTTCGCAAGGGCGGACTTTGGGGCATGCGGCGGCGGGCCCCCTCCCCCCGGCCCCCTCCCCGCGCTCCGCGGGGGAGGGGGGGAACGGAAGGACAACGGCGTGTTGCGCGCCACGCGAAGATGTCAGCCGATCAACCTCTCCCGGGACGGGAGAGGTGGACGGCCTCAGGCGGCCGGAGAGGGCGAGGCGCCGCGGCGGCACAGTGACTCGGCTCCCGCGCGCCACGGTTGACCCTGCAGTTCACCCCTCCCCCGCGGAGCGCGGGGAGGGGCCGGGGGAGGGGGCCGCCGGGGCCGCACCCGTGCCCGCCACAACTCGCGATGCAGGTCCAGCGGCCCTCCCGCCCTTGCGGTTCGCGCCGCCGGGCCGATATTCCGCCGCGCCGAACCGCAACGCATCTGTCTACCACGGAACCACATGCCCCGCATCCAGCTCCTGTACCTGGCCCACACCCGCTCGGGCGACAAGGGCGACACCGGCAACGTGGGCGTGATCGCCCTTCGCCCCGAGTTCTACCCGGTGCTGGTGGAGCAGCTCACCCCCGAGCGCGTGAAGGCTCACTTCGAGGGGATCGCCTTCGGGCCGGTGGAGCGTTTCGAGCTGCCCAACCTGGAGGCGCTCAACTTCCTGCTGCACAACGCGTTGGGCGGCGGCGGCACCGTGTCGCTGAAGACCGACGCGCAGGGGAAGGTGCTCTCCACCGCCATGCTGCGGATGGAGATCGAGGTGTCGGACGAGATCGCGCGGCTGGCCGGCGCGGGCGCGAGCGACTCGTGAGCGACGCCGGGCCGCTGCTGGTTCGCCGCGAGGGCGCGGTCGCGCGGCTGGTGCTGAACCGGCCCGACAAGCGCAACGCCCTGAACGCCGAGCTGATCGCCGCGCTCAAGGCCGCGCTGCGGCAGGCGGACGCGGACGCGGGGGTGCGCGCGGTGGCGATCGAGGGGGCGGGGAAGGACTTCTGCTCGGGCGCCGACCTGTCGGCGCTGCGGCGGATCGCCGGGGCGTCGGCGATGGAGAACCTGGAGGACGTGGACGACCTGGCCGAGCTGTTCGCGTTGCCGCGGCGGATGCGCAAGCCCGTGGTGGCGCTGGTGCGCGGCCGCGCGCTGGCCGGCGGCTGCGGCCTGGCCACCGCCTGCGACATGGTGCTCGCCGCGCGGTCGGCGCAGTTCGGCTACCCCGAGGTGCGCATCGGCTTCGTGCCGGCGATGGTGATGGCGATCCTGCGCCGCAACGTGGGCGAGAAGCGCGCGTTCGAGCTGATCGTCCGCGGCAACCCGGTCGCGGCGGACGAGGCGGAGCGCATCGGGCTGGTGAACCACGTGTTCGCCGACGACGTGTTCGAGGCGGAAGCCGCGGCGGTGCTGGAAGAGCTGGCGGGACGGAGCGCGTCGGCCGTGGAGCTCAGCAAGCGGCTGCTGTACAACAGCGACGGGATGAGCTTCGACGCCGCGATCCGCGCCGGCGCCGACGTGAACGTGGTCGCGCGGATGACGGACGACATGAAGGCCGGCGTCGCGCGCTTCCTGGAGCGCGACACCGGGGCCGGGGACTGATGTCCGTCTTCAAGCAGGCGCCGCCGCGCCGCGCCCCCGGTCGCTTTCTCCAGTGGAAGCTGCGCCTTTTCACCGTGGGCGCGGTGTTGCTGATGATCGGCATGGCGCGCGAGATCGACCTGCTGGTCGCCGCGGCGCTGGCCGTTCTCATCGTCGCCTTCGTCCTCCGCTTCTTCGAGCACGACAAGACCGAGCAGCCGGCCGACGACGAAGAGGAGTACGACACGGACGAGGAGCTCGCGCCGGACGAGGCATTCCGATCGAGCGAGGCTGCAAGGCGCGAAGCCGGAGACGTGCGGGAAACGCCGCGCCGAGCAGAGGACTGAGGAAGGTTCTGGAAGAGCAGGGAAGTTGCCGCCGCGGCGCAAGGATGCGCCGCGGCGGTTTTCGTGCGCACGTCGTCATCGGTCCCGAGGAGCGAGAGGTCGGTGAAGAGCGCCTGTAATCCGTACGAGTGCGGGGATCACAACAGATTGTGAGGTAGACGTTTGGAGATCGTCATCTAATCCAGATTCCAATTCGTTTGAATACCTTCGTGCCTCTCCATCTCCGATGACGAATCAGTCGAGTGTACGCCGCTCGGCGGCGCCGCACGGGGCGCTGGCGGGGGGGAGGTCGGCGTGGCCCTGGTAGTAGCGGAACTCGGGGTCGGGAACGCGCACCACCTCGTCGCGGGTGCGGCAGTAGGTGGCGAGCACCGTCGTGTCGCGCACCGCCAGCGCGCCGCCATGATACGTCACCCAGCGGATCGAATCGCCCGGGCCCTGGATGAGCGCGCCCGCCGGGCGCAGGGGAAACGCGTAGGCGAGCTCGATGCTGGGCAGCCGGCGCAGCAGCCGGTCGCCCGGGCTGCGGCTCCGGTTCCAGTCGCCGTGGCCGAAGATCTCGCGGAAGGTGGGGGGATCGGGGATGGGTGACAGCACGCACCCCACCACCACGTACTGCGTCGCCGGCGGCACCTCCGACCGCACCGCCGCTTCGCCGCCCAGCCAGGGCTGCGTGCGCACGGAGGGGAGCGTGCGGCGCGGGTGCGGCGGCAGCGCGCGCACGAGGCGGACGCGCGGCCATCCCCCAAGGCAGCGCTTCAGCGTGGCTTCGTCGGGAAAGCCGTAGAGCGTGTCGCCGAACGACAGGTAGGCGGTCGCGTCTCCCTCGGCGCGGATCACCTCGCCCCTCCCGAACGAGGCGTGCGTGTCCACCTCCCCCGCCGACCGGGAGCCCGCGAGCCACACCGCGGCGCCGATGGCGGCGACGAGCAGGGGCGCCACGACGGCGGTCCGGACTCCGCGGCGCCTCCCCCCCGGTCCCGGGGCGATCCCCGCGGGCGCGGCGGGAGGGGATTCCAGCGGGGTTGCGCCCGGCGTGGACACGTTTTGTGGTACATCGCCGCCCCGGATGGAGTCTGCCGTGCCCCACCCGGCGGCGGGCGGAGGGGGGGCCGCATCCCCCTTTGCGGGCCCCTCCGGCCCCGCCGGAATGCGCGTAGTTTCGGCCATGGCATCGCCCTCCGCGGCGGGCGGGGCGGGGGGCGGGTCGATGGCCGGGGCGCCGGCGCGGATCACGTCGGCGAGCGCGGTGGTCTCGGGGTCGGGAAGGCCGCCCACCTCGTGGATCAGCCAGTGCGCGAACTCGCGGTAGTGGCGCAGCGCCAGGTTGCGCTCGCCGCGCTCCAGCAGCGCGCGCATCACCCGCCGGTGGCCGACCTCGGACACGCGGTCGATCTGCACCGAGCGCTCGCCGATGCGCTGGGCGCGCGGCCAGTCCTTCTCGCGCTCGGCCCGCTCGCCCGCGCGGTCCAGCCAGCGCACGGCGGCGCGGCGCAGCTCGGCGCGGCGGGCGTCGGCCCAGGCGCTGAACTCGTCGGAGCCGAACCCCGCCTCGAA